>VGNW01000097.1 GCA_016865955.1 Chloroflexota bacterium
ATTCCTTGACATGTTTCCTGATACATGGTGGCTGCTGGCATTTGCCCTCGTAGTCTTGGTCAGCGTGATCCTGACCAGATTGGCGCCTGTGTTGATACTGCCGCTTTTTTTCAAAGTCGTGCCGCTCTCCGACGCGGAGCTGCGCGAGAGGCTGCTCCGTCTGGCTGAGCGTTCGCAGACTAAAATCAAAGGTATCTTTCAGATAAATTTCAGCAGCAAGACTCCTGCTGGAAATGCAATGCTGGCAGGATGGGGAGGCACCAGGCGCATTATCCTCAGCGATACCATGTTGCAGCGCTATACATCTGACGAGATAGAGGTAGTGATGGCTCATGAACTGGGACATCATCGTCATGGCGACATACCGAGGCTCATCGTGGTGCAATCGGCGTTGATGCTTTTGGGATTCTATCTGGTAAACCTGGTATTAAATCGGGCTGTAACAGCGTTGGAACTGGAGGGCATATCGGATGTGGCGGCATTCCCTCTATTTGCATTAGTTCTGGCAGCCTTCACTCTGATATTGTCGCCGCTGGCAAATGCTTACAGTCGCCGCGTCGAGGAAGCTGCCGATAATTATGCTCTGGCTGTCACGGCTAATCCCGAAGCCTTTGCCAGCATGCTAACCAGGCTCACCGACCAGAATCTTTCCGAGTCGCAGCCCAGCAAATGGGTGGAGCTTCTGTTCTACGACCACCCCACTTATTTACGGAGACTGGAGCTGGCGCGGCTCTACGGGGAGACGGCGAAGCTATGAGATTGATACTGGTGAGACACGGGGAGACGGAGTGGAACAGGCAGCGCCGTGTACAGGGTTTGAGCAACTTGGCGCTGAATGATACAGGCAAGAAGCAAGCCGAGGCGCTGGCTCGCACTTTAAGCAACAAGAAAGTCGATGCGATATACAGCAGCCCCTTGAGACGGGCTCAGGAGACCGCACGCGCTATAAGTCGATTTCACAGGCTCGAAGTGGAAATTCTCGATGGTCTGAAGGAGCTGGATGTGGGCGATGTGGACGGCATGACCTATGAGGACATGAAAACTCACCACGGCGAATTCTTCGTCAGATGGATGACAGACTTCACCTCGGTGAGATTGCCCGGGGGCGGCTTTGTCCCCGAGCTTAGAGACCAGTGTTGCACAGCGATACAGGATATTGTAAGAAGGGAGCGGAAAGCAGAAAAAGACGACAGGGTGGCAGTTGTGGTCACCCACTTTTTCCCCATCATGTGCATTGTATGTAACTCAATGGGGCTCGACCTCTCGCACTGCCGCAGATTGAGGGTGGACTTAGCTTCCATCTCCGTTATGGACTTCAGTGCTGATAACACGGTGCTGGTCTCACTGAACGACACCTGTCATTTAAGGGAATGAATCCGATGGCACTTAACCAACTGCTGCCGCAGCGGGTCTCAAAGCTCATTCGAGAGCAGAAGCTGGCATGGAGAAACGAGCATTTATTAGTGGGCGTCTCGGGCGGGCCGGACTCGGTTTGTCTAGTTCATGTACTGGCGGGGCTGAGACGTAATCTGGATTTGAAGCTGCACATCGTTCATCTCAATCACATGCTGCGCGGCGCTGAGTCCGATGCCGACTCGAAGTATGTTTCTGCGCTTGCCCGCAAACTGCGAATCCCCGCGACCATCGAGGCGCGAGATGTCAAAGCTTATCAGAAGAAACATCGCCTGTCTCTGGAGGAAGCTGCGCGTGAAGTCAGGTATACCTTTTTCGCGGAGGTAGCGCTTTCACTGGGCAGCGATTCGGTAGCTGTGGGGCATACTGCGGACGACCAGATTGAGACAATCCTGATGCGTTTGATTCGCGGCACGGGGCTTGCCGGGCTTCGCGGCATGCAGCCGCTCAGCAATCTCAGACTGGCTGATGGCAGTTGCCTCAGGGTAATCAGACCGCTATTGCAGGTCAGGAGAGAGGAGACCGAGGCGTATTGTCTGGCTCATAAGCTGTCTCCGCGCACCGATTCCTCCAACCTTCTGCCTGACCGGTTGCGCAACAGAGTGCGCTCCCAGCTTATGCCGCTGCTGAGGAGATATAATCCCGATATTGACGAAGCTGTGCTGCGCCTGGCGAGCGCCGCTTCGGTAGATATGGCGTATATCGAAGAAGAGATAGCGAAGCTCCGGGGCTCCGTAGTCAAGGAACGGCAGGAAGGAATAGTAATCGATAAGAAGGGTTTCTCACGGCTTGCCCCTGCTATAAAGCGTCACCTCCTGCGCTCGGCGATTCAGCGCCTGCTGGGCGATTTGCAGGATATCGAAGCTGTCCACATCGAGAATCTGGTCGAGGCGATGGCTAAACCGGCAGGCAAGAGGCTGTCTCTGCCCCGGGGGCTGTCTTTTTACACCTATTACGACCACGGATTGATAACGACTGCGAAGAAATCACACTGCCCCTTGCCAGTTCTGGAAGGGGAACACAGGCTGAAAATTCCCGGAGAGACCGAGTTATACGGCTGGATGGTGAGAAGCAGAATCCTGAGCCGACGTCCCGAAGCAATTAGAGAGGCGAAATGGAGAGCTTGCCTGGATTTAGATGTAGCCGGCAAAGAGCTTGCGGTTCGCGGACGGCGTCGGGGCGACAGGTTTCAGCCGCTGGGCATGGAATCTTCGAAGAAGCTGCAGGACTTCATGGTGGATGCCAAAATACCGCGCGCCTGGCGTGATAATGTGCCCTTAGTGTGCTCTTCAGACCGGATTCTATGGGTAGCTGGCTGGCGCATCGACCACGGCGCCAGGGTTACCGAGGAGACTAAGAGAGTGCTATATTTGGAGTTTCAGCCCGTCAAGGCACAGTCACGGCACCCTGTATAAGTTGCATCCCCTTTCACTTTATGCTATAAATAGAAAAGAATTAAATAAGACGTTTTGTTCTCCGACCTGTTGTGCCTAAATCCCGGTGAGTCGGGACAGGGCAGGCAGGCGATAGGGTATCGCGGGAAACTGTGATGCCTCCCTTTTGGAAAGGAGAGCGGCTAATGTCGCATTATGTCGCATAGCGCCTCCTTTCGAGGCGCTTTTTATTTTAGGTATCGGGACAAACTGAATAGCAATATACGAAGCTGAAAACAGCGCTCCGAGCCTTCTCTCCTAAAGGTATGAGCCTATGGAGAATGGCCGATGGGTATTGCGGGAAACGGCAATGCCCCCCGTGTTTGGAAAGGAGAGAGCGATGGGGAATAAACTTCGAGCCATGCTCGGGCGCTCATCGCCTTACCGGTGAGTTGCGCACAGCGAGCGAAGAGCTAAGATAATACGGAGGTTTCAAACAAAGTGAAGAAAGTTTTTATATACCTGATGACGGCAATAATGCTGCTGGCTCTGGCATTTGTGCTTCCTGCATGCAGCGAGGAATCAGCAACTCCGATACCTAACCCGACTCCCACCGCTGTGTCCCCCTTGAAGGCGGAGGGAAGGTTCAGGGTGGCGACTACCACCAGCCTCTATGACACAGGACTCTGGGGATATCTGGAGCCTATGTTCGAGGATGAGTACAATGTGGAACTGGATATACTTTACGCCGGCACGGGCAAGGCAATAGAGTGGGGCACCAGAGGCGATGTGGATGCTATTACCGTGCATGACAAAGCCGCCGAGTTGAAATTCATCGCCGATGGCTATGGCGTGGAGCGTGTAGTAATTGCTTATAACTACTTCCTTATCGTCGGACCCGAATCGGACCCCGCAGGCATAAAGGGGATGGAGCCGGTGAAGGCTTTCCAGAAGTTGATAACTGAGGGGAAGGCGAATCCTTCACAGGTCAAGTTCGTCTCCCGAGGAGACGGCTCGGGCACGCATTCCATGGAGAAGTCGCTCTGGGCTTCCGCAGGTTACAAGTATGACGATGTCAGAGCCTCTGGCTCATGGTATGTTGAGGGCGGAGGCGGCATGGGGCCTACGCTGGTGCTGGCAAGCGAGAAACAGGGATATACACTGAGCGATATAGGAACATACCTTGCCTTCAAGGGCGACCTGACGCTGGTTCCGATAGTTGACCAGGGTGATGTGCTGCTCAATGTCTACTCTGTGATAATAGTAAAGAACACCAAGAGTAGGGCTATGGCGGACAATCTGGTGGCTTTCCTCACGTCACCGGAGATACAGACATTGATCGGCGAATACGGCGTAGAGGAATACGGCGTAGAGGAATACGGCATGCAACTGTTCACACCATGCGCCGGGCAAGGTTTCTAGAAACAAGGCGGAAAAGGAGTCTGTTATAGCGTGCATGAGATAGCCGATGCCTTTGTTATTGCTATAAAGATGATATTTACCGGAGACCCTGAGGTCTACGCCATAACTGCGCGGACTCTGGAAATTTCCATCAGCTCAACCCTCATCGGGGCTTTGCTGTTTATACCTCTGGGCTGCCTGATATATTTCAACAACTTCTGGGGCAAGAGGACGCTGATAAGCATTATCCAGACCTGCTACAGCCTGCCCACTGTCTTCGTCGGGTTGCTGGTATTTCTGGCATTTTCGAGGGCGGGACCTCTCGGTTTCTTCGGCATCATGTTCACTCCACAGGTGATGGTAATAGGACAGGTGGTGTTGATTGCTCCCATCATTACAGGCTTGACCATCTCCGCATTGAGCGGAGTCAGTCCTGCGATAAGGGAGACGGCTGTCTCTCTGGGTGCGACCAGATTTCAAGCGGTGTGGTTGGTGCTGAAGGAAGCCAGATACGCTGTATTGACTGCGATTCTGGTCGGTTTCGGGCGTGCCATCTCCGAGGTTGGTCTGGCTATCATGGTGGGCGGGAATATCAGAGGGTTTACCAGGGTGCTGACAACTGCGATGGCTCTGGAGACCCAGATGGGAAACATCGAGCTGTCTATGGCGCTGGGAATCATTCTTATCGTGCTGGCGCTCATCATAACGGTGCTGGCAAACAAGTTTGTGAAGGGGAAAGAGGCAGATGCTGCTCAGAGTAGAGCGCCTACAGCATAGTTACTGCAAAGCGGAGATATTGAAGAACATCGACCTTGGAGTCGAGCGGGGCGAAGTATTCATCATCATAGGTCCCACCGGCTCGGGCAAGACCACGCTGCTGCGTCTGATAGGCTTGCTGGAAAAGCCTACCTCGGGGGATATCCACTTCGACGGAAATCGGGTCAGCGATTCCGAAGAACAGAGGCTTGCCGTCCGCAGACGGATGGCGATGGTCTCCCAGAAGCCCACTGTATTCAATGCCAGCGTCTATGATAACGTCGCCTACGGTTTGAGGATAAGGAAAGAAAAAGGAGCCAGCCTGCACGGGAAGGTGATGAACGCGCTGGAGACGGTCGGGCTGGCGGGATATGATAAGAGGAATGCGAGAACGCTCTCCGGCGGGGAAACGCAAAGGGTGGCTCTGGCGAGGGCTATGGTTATCCAACCTGAGCTGCTATTGCTGGACGAGCCTACGGCAAACCTCGACCCCGTATCCACGTCGCACATCGAGAAGCTGGTTACGGATGTCATCAAGAAATCTGAAATGACCGTTCTGATGTCCACGCATGATATGTATCAGGGACAGCGGCTCGCCGACAGGATGGGCGTTATCATGGCGGGCGAGATGCTGCAAACGGGAGACCCGCGCGATGTGTTCAACCTGCCTCAAAACAGGAAGCTGGCTGAGTTCGTGGGGGTGGAGAATATAATCAGCGGCGCCGTAGTCTCCAATAAAGAGGGCATAGTTGACATAAAAGTTGACGGAGCGGTTGTGGAGGCTTTATCGAGTCTGAGCGCAGGGGCGGCGGTGTATGCCTGTATCCGTCCCGAGGAGATAACGCTGGCTAAGACCAGGGAGCCAAGCAGCGCCAGGAATACCTTCTCCGGTGAGATAACACGCGTCGTGTTGTTCGGGCCGCTGGCGCGTATCGAGCTAAACTGCGGCTTCCCGCTGGTGGCGTTGATAACCAGGAAGTCTGCGGAAGAGATGAACCTGCAAACGGAAAACCGCCTGTATGCTTCCTTCAAAGCGACGGGCGTGCATGTAATTGCGAAGTAGGGGCAGCAGTCTCCCTGTTGCCTGAGCATGGATACGGACCTTTAAACATTCTTATCTGTTTCATAAATAATATGTGATGGGCGTCGGAGTAAATAGTACAGCATGTAAACTAAGAGTACATGTCTGATAACAACGAATACATGGCATGTGTTAAGCAGAACAGTTTCCGAGGAGTTGGTATAATGTCTGGTTATGGTGAAAAATACGATGAGATTAACCAGTTCCAGCGCATAGAACAATCCCTTTTTCTTCATGTCCAGTAGTACATAGAAAGGCAATAACCACATCAAGTATTGAGGGGAGAAAACCTTGTTTGATATCAGGAAAATCAAAGTCAGAATAAAGCAGAGTTTGATAACAGAATCATGACGGCACTTCCACACTGCTACGAGCGATAATGATAAGAATATAACCAGAGAGAGAATGTTTATTTGGGTGTTACTTAAACTTGGCACTAGAGTGTTGACGACAGCCCATATTGAATCCGGATTGGGAGAGCGTTGGCTGTTGAACGTTATGAAATGACTCCAACCATCGAAGTTGGAGAGCATAAAATAGCCGTTGATTGCCAGGGCGACCAAAACAAAGACAACGATGATCTTAGGCCATTGCTTTATGCTTCTGGTTAAAAGCAGAGGTAAAAGATAAAAAACCGGATAGAGCTTGGCACAGAAACCCAACGATAGAAATGATGCTGAATAAGCAGCTTTGTTCTGCCGGATAAGATAGAAAGCAATCACAACAAATATAATTGCCAGCATGTCCCAGTTGTAGATCAGGAAAAAGAACATAGATGGGGCAAAGACCCAGTATACGAACAACGCTCTCTTGTCTTTATTGTCGATTGACCTGTACAGGAGGTAGGTTGCAAGAATAGCGAATGCTATGAGAAAAAAAGAGTTGAATAAGTAGTATCCGCCATAGGTTTTGCCTAGAACGCCTGCAGCATGAATGAACAATCCGGTAATGACCGGATATTCAATCAATTTATCGATATAGGGTAGACCCGGTTCGACAGCCTCATCATAGAATATCAGGATATCGCTGTAGGGTGAGAAACCGAATAACCTTGGGGTCAAGCCTGTTGAATGGTAGTAGGCAGTGAGCATGCCGACAATAGCAATCAGAAGTATGTAAATATGAACTTTGTCGGTTCTCAGGATAGACATTACTGCAATTCAGAGCCGTCTGTGAATTTTCTTGCTCTTAGGTGGCTGGGCACTATTATAAGCTCTGTGCTGCGCTCCTATTTCCCTGTCGACCCGTGACCGCCGGAGCCGCGTTCGGTTGCGGAGAGTTCCTCTACTTCGACAATGGGCAAATCGGCGATTCTGCTAATGACCATCTGCGCTATGCGGTCGCCATGCTTTATTTCGAAGGTGGCATCGGGGTCGAAGAGGTACATGGTGACCAGTATCTCGCCGCGGTAGTCGCTGTCTATCGTGCCGAAGGTGACTCCGACGCCTTTTGCCGAGAGACCGGACCTGGGGCGAATCTGCACGTCGTATCCTCTGGGCACTTCTATGGCGATGCCAGTGGGGATGAGCCTGGGTTGAGCGCTCAGGGCGATTTTTCCTTCGTTCTCAATGCAGGCGCAGAGGTCGAGACCTGTGGAGCCCGGCGTGGCGCGTTTGGGGAGCCTGGCGTTGGGATGGAGTCGTTTGATTTTGAGCTTGGGCAGTTCTCTGGGCATATCCTTCTTTTTCTAAACGGGGCGAAGCATCGCTTCGCCCCTACAAGTTTGAATTGCGCAGATATCTTGTTCCGCACTTGTGTTAGATTTGGTGCGTTCTGCCGCAGTGCGGGCATTTGACGCTGGCTCTGCCGAGGTTGGAGGGTACTTTCAGCTTCGTGCCGCAGTCGCAGGGTATAATCTTGTAGCCGCTCTTCTGCCACATCAGGTCGGATACCTCACGGGTGCGTTCCAGTCTGCCTGGCTCGGGCTTGCCCACCATGGCTTCGGATGCCGCAGCTCGAAATTGCACAGCCTCGGTGCCGACCAGAGCGGTTGCGGGCATAATGCTTCCTCTACCCTTGTGGACTTTGCTGTAAGCGCTCTCGTAGTC
>VGNW01000098.1 GCA_016865955.1 Chloroflexota bacterium
TCTGTCAGAAGTGCGGGATTTGCCGAAGCGAGTGCAAATTCGATGCAATTCGAGTTGTTTAGAAAAAGAGGTGTTTGAATGCTGCAGTATGTCAACGTTACCCTAGATGGAGCTACTATTCGAGCAACCAAAGGTAGCAGCGTACTCGATGCCGCCATCGAATACGGCATCTGTATTCCTCATCTCTGCCACGTTCCCTATCTCTCCGATATCGGCGCATGCCGGCTCTGCATTGTCGAGCACGTGGAAAACGGTCGTTCCAGGGTCACCACTTCATGCACGTTGAAAGTTCAGGAAGGAATGGTGATAAAAGCCAACAGCGACAAGATACGAAAACTGCGCCGCAACCTCGCCGAGCTTCTGGTAGCCCAGGCACCCAACTCCCGCGCCATTCAGGATATCGCTCTGCGCTGCGGGGTCAAAGAGGTACGGTATCCATTCCGGAACGATGATTGTGTCTTATGCGGACGCTGCGTGCGGGTTTGCACCGAGGTCTGGAAAGCCCGTGCAATCGGATTTGTGGGACGGGGCAACGACCGTCACGTAGCGCACCCCTTCGACATGCGAACCGATTTCTGCAAGCAATGCGGCAACTGCATCCAGCTCTGCCCCATGACCATCACCCCGTGCAAAGGTCCCATGAAAGCGGGTGAAGAACGCCTCTGCGGACAATGCGAAGCCCAGCTCATGATAGCCGACCAGAATCCGGGTAGCTGCGTATGGTGCGAGCTTGGCAAGGGCTTTGCCTGCGGACGCTATGCATAGAAGAACGAGTCACTGGTTAAGACTATTATAGCGTTATATCCGTTCACCATCTCCAGACAGCGCCACTCGTAGGGTTCTTTTCACTCTTTGTCTCCTGTGGCTGTTTCTGCGGTTCATCCCGCTTTCGCTTTTTGTATCGGGCGCTGTGCTCTTGATACGGAAACTCACGGGCTAATGATAAAGGAGGATTTTTTGAACCGGTTTCTCCCGATGTGCCTAGTATTTTTCTGATTTCACGCACAAGTACGATAATAGCTACAAGCAAGCCCAGAACGACTACGAGGACAAGAGGGAAAAAGGCGCCAAAAATCATCTGCCCCACCCCACCTTATACTAACTATCTCAGCCTGAGGACATGTACTACCGCAGCAGGTTATATAACAATATGTCGAGCGGTTAAATCTATAAATCGAATAGTCATATGACGGAAGTACCTGGCAACAATTTATTCCTCCCAACAACAGGCGCCCCCACGGGCTTGATTTTAAACGTAGCTCTAATATAATATAACCCTCCCGGTATAGTACACTATGGATGCCCATCCAATTCAGCGGAGGTATAACACCATGAGCGATTTCAAAGAGAATATACTGAAAGGGCGCGTTGCATTAATTACCGGCGGCGCCACAGGTATTGGTAAGGAGATTGCCCGCACGCTCGGTAAACACGGCGCCAAAATTGTCATCACCAGCCGCAAACAGGAAAATCTCGACGCCGCACGTCAGGAATTCGAAAAGGAAGGCATTAAGTGCCTCGCCATGTCATCGGACGTGCGCAATCCCGAAGCAGTGGAGAAGGTCATCGCAGCCGCAATAAAGGACTTCGGCGGTTTGAACATCGTAGTAAACTGCGCCGCCGGAATGTTCCCCGCACCTATAGAAAGAATGTCATACAACGGATTTAAGACAGTGGTTGACATCGATTTACTGGGCACTTACAACGTCACCAAGGCTGCGTTCACCGCTCATCTAAAGGAGCACGGCGGCTGTATCGTCAACATTACAGCGCCGTTCGAACACTGGGGGGTCAGCACGCTGGCGCATGTTGCGGCAGCCAAGGCGGGCATCGAGTCGCTGACCAGGACCTGCGCGGTGGAATGGGCGCCGCTGGGTATTCGAGTCAACAGCGTAGCGCCTGGTTTCATCTCAGAGACTGAAGGCGTAAAACGATTTGGCGAATCACAGGATGTCTCAGTTGACAAATCGCTGAAAGGTACAAGGCAGGATATGGCGAACGCTGTGCTCTTTCTGGTCAGCGATTCGGCACGTTTTATCAATGGCGTATGCATCCGTGTCGATGGCGGTGCAACTATCGACTTGCTGCGAATGCCCGTAGTGTGAGAGGGGAGTGCCATCAGCCTCCGCTGATGTAGGGCAGAAACAGAACGGTGTCGTCAGCCTTCAGTACTGTATCCGGAGACACCATCTCCTGATTGACGGTGATGAGCACCATCCCTTTATCCAGAGGTAGGCTGGGATATCGATTCCTCACGTATTCCAGCGCGTCAGTTACCTTCATGTTCTCCGTAACAGGCATGCAGATGCTGTCCGTTTTGGTTACGGCGCGCTGCATCCCGAAGAACTCAATTGAGATTACCTTCTTCATCTCACACGCCGAAGCGGGCGAGTAACCGGTCAGCCTGTTTGTCCAGCAGACCGAACTTCTGCACGGTCTCCCGCTTCGGTATCCCCTCGGAGGTAAAGCCTTTCTTTTCATAGACGATGTCGCAGAGCTGCTGGTACGCCTGCATTCTCCTATCTATAAGAAGCTTGTGCCTTTGCTCCGGACTTGACGGCAACGATTCGCCGTCGCCGAGCTTTTCCTGCAGCCATTTTTCGTAGTATTCCGCCCGGGACTCGTATTCATTGAGGAAGGCAGGGCCCATCGCTCTAAGGGGTATCCGGTCGCTGGCACGGGTACCTTTCCCCTGACGCAGATTAATCAGTTTCTGCAGGATATACAACCTCTCGGAATCGTCCAGAACGTCCTCCAGTGTTTTATTGCTCCCTGTGGTCGAATTCAGGTATTTCACGTAATGTGCCAGCGTGGGCAGATTCTTTGCCGGTTCACTGGTGCCGGCAGCCGCGGGATTGCGCACGTCTATCCAGGGGAGCTTACACAGGCCGGTGGCGTTGAACCAGGTGCGAATGAGTGGGAACCACTTAAGCGCATTTGCTTTATGTTCGAAAGTCGGCAGCTCTTTGTGAACCTGGTCTATGAAGATTAGCCAGGCTTCGTCGTGCTGCGGCCCCTTGAGAGCGAAGCCGTATCCGCCCTGCTGCGCGAGCGACTCCTTGGTAACATACATGGAGAACTCCAGCCCTTTTACCTCCATGCCGAACTTGTTCAGTTCGGCGAGGGCAGCCTGTTCCGGAGTCCTGGTTCGGGCAGCGTATTTCCCGGCAACCCAGTTCTTGCCCCGGGCTACACCCTGTCCTGCAATCTTACCGAAACCTTCGCCACGGGCTATTTCGTGCAACAGCCTGCCGGCAGCCTCCATATCGCCGAATTTCAGTTCATAACCTATGTCACGAGCAGTCAGAAATCCGCGCTGAAAGCACTCCATGAAAAATGCGATGGTCACGCCCGTAGATATGGTATCCAGACCGTATTCATCGCAGTACCAGTTGTATTCCATAACGAAATGGGGGTCGAATATGCCGAGGCAACTGACTGCGGCAACAGTTTCATATTCAGGGCCGTCTATGCTTACCTTCTGCCCCGCTCGCGGACCGCGCGTCAACTCGACATCCTCAGCACCCTTGGCGCAGGCGAGATTGCATCCGTAGTAGCAGCCGTCGGGCATCTTCTTGCTGAAATATTTTTCATAGAAGACACGAGCGAAGAGTTGAGCTGATTCGGGACTCTGCCCGTACTGGTAGTTGTTTATGGGTAAGAGATGGAACTTGTCCATGTACTCAGAAAGAATAGTGGTACCCCACGCCTCCAGGTTGAGCTGCTTGGGGTCGGATTGCGAAACGACCTCCTTCAACTGAGAGCCTGCCTCGCGCACACCTTCGCGGTTCACGGCGTTGTTCCCGTTCGCCCTGGGCAAGCTCGAATGCACCGCGATGGCACGCAGCCGTTTGTATCTCATCACCGTGCCCGTGCCGCCCCTGCCTGCTTGCTTGGAGCGGATGCGATTTCTTCTCCTGTCGAAATAAAGGCTGTTGACGATACCAAACCTGGCATGGGATGCACCGCCCCCCGCAGTTACAGCGGCAAACGAGTCGCTGAACTCCCCGCCGTTGATATCGCTCAACAGTCTCCGCCCGAAGGAGAGAGCGCCGCTATCGATTTCCTTGTCATACGCAGGCGCCGCAGCGATGCTTACGGTGCCAGCATCGCCGTCAATCAAAACGACTACATCCTTTTTGGATATCCCCGAAACAGCCAGCGCATCGAACCCGGCGAGTTTGAGCAGCGGTCCGAAATGACCGCCGACATTGGAATCGATAAACGTGTCGGTCAACGGCGAAATAGTGCCGACTATGAATTTCCCTGTTCCGGGGAATCCCGGCTCATTGCCGAGCGGACCGCTTGCCATCGCCAGTATATTATCCGGGCTGTCATATCTGGTATCCGCCGTCGTATCATCCCAGATAAGCTTTAAGGCGTACCCCCGCCCACCCACATATTTGTCCTTGAAATCAGGCGGCAGTTCTTGAACAGCGATTTTCTGCTTGCTCAAATCGACCCTGAGTATGCGGTCTGTATATCCGCCTACAACTCCGGCAGGTTCATACTTGACTTGATGCAATATCTCCGTATCCATTCCTGCTTTCTTACGAATCATTGAACGGTAACCTCTTTCTTTGTATCCCTTCAATATGCGTGACCGCATTATTTTACCATTTCCCGAGTTAGAGGTACATAACCTCATATTACCGGAACATCTCAGCCCGACCAGGAAACGCCAATTATCCCATTTTCCCCTCAACCTCTTTAAACCTGCCGATTATTGTGCCATAATGGTAGCCTGATTTCTCGTTAAACCATTTTGTCGATACAAGATACTTGACAAATCTCACCGAATCGTGTAAGAGGTTAACAACGGATTAAGCCAACCGCCAGACAGAAGGAGGTGATGTCACTATCTCCACTTGAGTAAAGATTCGGTTCAGGAGTAATCTCACAGCCCGGAGAAAATGTCAGAGAAAGGGGGTAAGTAGATGAAGTGGTTGATTAAGGGAGCAGTGGTCCTACTGATTGCCTGTTTGATATCGACCGTAATTGGTTGCGGCGGTGAAGAAGCAAAAGAAATCAAGATAGGCGTAATCGGCCCGATGCAGTTCCAGATGGGCAAACACCACTGGATGGGAGCCACCCTGGCAGCGGATGAGATTAACACAGCAGGCGGCGTCAAGGTCGGCGATGAGACTTACAAGATCAAGCTGGTACAGGTTGATTCCAATGAACTGGTGAGTCCTCCTGATGCTGCGAGCGCAGCAGAGAGAGCGATAACTGTGGACGAGGTGGACTTCCTGATAGGCACGATAAGAAGCGAGGGTGCTCTTGCAGTGCAGGAAGTCGCCATGGACTACCAGAAGATATTCGTCGTGTGCGGCTCCAGCGAGACTAAAATGAGCGACAAGGTAGCAGCAAACTACGACCGCTACAAGTATTGGTTCAGGGTAACCCCTTTCAACAACACCGCGCTGGGTCAACTCAACTTCCTGCTGGTAGGAACGGTTGCGAAGTACGTTGGCGCACAGCTCAAAATGGCTCCGAAGCTGGCTGTACTGGCTGAGAAGGCATCCTGGACGGAAGCCATAGTCGCCGCCGCCCAAGCATACCTTCCCCCACAGGGAATAACAATTGTGGGTGTCTGGCAGCCTTCGGATAAAGCTACAGATGTAACGGCAGAGCTGCAAGCCATCAAGAACGCAGGTGCCAACATGATAATGACCGCCCTCTCCGGAACCGTGGGCATAGCCTATGGCAGAACCTGGGAGGAGCTGAAGATACCGGCAGCATCGGTCGGCATCAACGTGATGGCACAGGCTGACAATTTCATAACGAACGCCGGTGGATTCGGCAACTATGAGATGACGCTCAACGTTTACGCTCGTGATGTGGAATTCAATGCTAAGACAGGTCCCTTCATGGATGCCTTCATCGCAGAGATGGGCGAGACCCCAACATATAATGCAGGTACCTATGACGCTGTCTACGTAATTAAAGAGGCTATAGAGAGAGCAGACAGCCTCATTCTGGACGACGTCGTTGTTGAAATGGAGAAGACAGATTTCACTGCCACAGCAGGGCGTCTTGTTTTTGATGCGAAGCACGATGTCACATGGAAGCCTGGATACATAACCGGCGTAGGCGTACAATGGCAGGACGGCGAACTTAAGGGTGTATGGCCACCAGCGGATGGTTCCTGGAATGGAGTTAAATACGAAGGAATTGTGCCCTATAAGTTGCCTCCGTGGGTAATTGAATACTGGACGAAACAGTAGAGTCCGGTAACTACCTGCTGAAAACGCATGTTGCGACATAACTTGAGAAGCACCTGCGAGCAGGTCTGGAACCAAGGGTATCCCTCTGGCAACGTGTTGCCAGAGGGATACCTTGACTTGTTTGAATTAAAGATTAGATAGCTTATGGCAGAAAACATTATCGTCTATGGCCTCGTTACGAGCGGAGTCTATGCCCTGCTTGCCGTGGGCTTCTCTCTAATATTCGGAGTCGCACGTATCGTTAACCTGTCGCACACCGCTTTCTACATGCTTGCTGCCTATCTTATCTACAGCCTGGCTAGTATGGCAGGTCTCAACCTCTATCTCACTATCGCTATTGCTATTGTCTCGGTTACCATCGTTGGAACAATCAGCTATAAATTCCTCATTGCCCGAGTTCGACAACATGAGGCTACGACGCTCATTGTGACCATAGCCATAGCGGTGATAATACAGGAAGCCCTTCTTAAGGGCTTCGGAGGTCAACCACGGGGCGTGCCCAAACTCATCTCAGGGGCAATCGACATTTTCGGCGTTACGGTGCTCAACCAGCAACTCCTGACATTAGGTGTTGTAATTCTGCTGCTGCTGGCAACATGGTTCTTTCTCATGAGAACAAAGTCGGGCGTCGCCATCAGAGCCATCGCTCAGGATAGAGAGGTCGCCAATCTCATGGGCATTAATGTGCCGAGAATGGAGATGCTCACAATGGCGATATCGGTTGGCCTGGCGGCAATAGCAGGCGCACTGGTGGCACCCCTTTTCGTGCTGACGCCCGGGATGTGGGCACATCCCCTTGTGATGATTCTCGCAGTGGTAGTGCTTGGGGGATTAGGCAGTCTGCAAGGCAGCCTCATCGGTGCAATCATACTCGGATTCGCCGAGAATTTGGTTGTGTTCCTGGCGCCGTCAGGAGCCTTTCTGAAAACATCCGTAGCCTTAACAATCATGCTCATCGTGATACTAATCAAGCCTGAAGGTCTTTTCGGAGTAGTGTTTGAGGAAGAGAGAGGATGAGCATACTGGCGGCATATTTCACGAAAGGGTTCAAGCTGCTAAGAGGAGAGATCTTCATCCTTCCGAGCAGGATGGTATTCCTTCTGGTTGGCATTCTTCTTCTGATATTCCCAGTTTTTTCGCAGGAGCCGTTTATCCTCCGCGTTCTAATCATTGCAGCTATCTTCGCTATCTTTGCGGCAAGTTGGGACCTTCTCTCCGGCTTCACCGGCCAGATTAACTTCGGGCACGCTCTATTTTTCGGCGTCTCTGCCTATGCGGCAGCCCTGCTCAACGAGAAACTGGGCTTGGCACCATGGGCTACTATTCCCATCAGCGCCATTGCTGCAGTTCTGTCAGGTCTGATAGTAGGCATACCCTGTTTGAGATTGCGGGGCACCTACCTTGCTTTTGCCACCCTTGCGTTTCCTTTAATTCTGCTGGGCGTGGTGTATGCTGTCCCCGGCTTCTCCGGCGGCGAGCTGGGTATCTACGGCATCGATTCGCTGGCGAAGTCAAGAGTAGTCTCATACTATATAGTCATCCCCTCCATGATTATCCTGGGCTTTATCATGTGGAAGCTTACCGATTCCAAAATCGGTCTCATTTTCCATGCCATACGTGAAGACGAGGTAACCGCGCGGGCATCAGGGATAAACACAACACGCTACAAGCTGCTGGCATTCTGCCTCAGCGGGCTTTTTGCAGGTATTGCCGGGGGCCTCTACGCACACTTTGTCAAGGCGGCAGGGCCCTCGACACTGGAGCTTCTTCTGTCTTTTCAGGTGATTATCTGGGCGGTTTTCGGCGGAATCGCCACTATCTACGG
>VGNW01000099.1 GCA_016865955.1 Chloroflexota bacterium
TGCCTCCAGTATTCCTTTCCTTAACAATAACAGCTTCAACTATTGTCCGCTATACCCTCTCCCATTTTTTAAGGGATTTTTTCTCAAGTTGCTAAACGGTCTCTGGCTCCTTGTTTTGACATTTTTGCCACGATATGGTAAGTTGCATAGCTAAAGGCGTTGACGGAGACGAGTAGCCGGGGCAATCACACAGCGAGTCTGGTACGGTGAGAGCAGATGTGACCAGCCCGAGTGAAAATCACTCCCGAGCTGCCAGCCGAACTCCTTCTTCTCGAGGGAAAGTAGACATGGCCGGTTTCGTCAGCCGTTATACTGGACGGGGTTCTTCCTGAGAAGGACAGGTGCCCTTAAGAGTGCCCTGATATATCGGGGAAGTAGGGTGGTACCGCGGGAAATCAAGTCCCGTCCCTATGGGGCGGGACTCTTTGTTTTATCAGGAGGGTTTGATGTTCAAGCCGGTGTCGAGCAAGGTAAGTTTCCCTGAGCTTGAGCAGCGGATACTCGCTTTCTGGCTCGAAAATAAGATATTCGAACAGAGCGTGGAGCAGCGGAAGGGGAAACCTCTCTATGTCCTCTACGATGGGCCTCCCACAGCCAACGCCAGCCCCGGGATTCACCATGTGCTGGCTAGGGTGTTTAAAGACCTGTTCCCCCGATATAAGACCATGAAGGGCTACTTTGTGCCCCGCCGTGCCGGGTGGGATACCCACGGACTTCCTGTGGAGCTTGAGGTCGAGCGCAAGCTGGGGCTGAAAAGCAAACGTGAGATTGAGGAGCATGGCATTGCCAGGTTCAATGCAGAGTGCCGGAAGAGCGTGCTCAAATATGTAAAGGAGTGGGAGGACCTCACCGACCGCATCGGCTTCTGGATAGACATGAAGCATCCCTATATCACCTTCGAGAACGGCTACATCGAGACCTGCTGGTGGATAATAAATCAGTTGTGGCATAAGGGACTTATCTATCAGGGCTACAAGGTTACACCTCACTGCCCCCGTTGCGGCACATCGCTGTCCTCTCACGAGGTCGCCCTGGGCTACGATGAGACGGACGACCCGTCTATTTACATAAAGTTTGAAGTCAAACGGGATTCGTTGGAAAGAACTGATTTGGTACGTCATTCGCTACGGCTTAAGGAAAAGCCGGCTTATCTGCTGGCATGGACGACAACGCCCTGGACGCTTCCGGGAAATACCGCGCTGGCGGTTGCGCCTGATGCCGATTACTCGGTAATGGAGGGGCAGAACGATTACCTTATCATGGCGTCGGCTCTTGTCGATAAAGTAGGACTCGAAGGATACCGTGAGGTTAAAAGAGTCAAAGGCTCAGAAATTGCGGGCGCCCAGGAAGGGTTAAGATACAAACCCCTGTTCAATCCCCATGAGTTTAATGTGGAGAGAAAGGCTTTTAAAAAGGGACTTCTCATTGTTCAAGAGACAGATAACAACCTTGATTATCCTGTGATTGTTGCTGACTTTGTATCTATGGAAGAGGGCACAGGAATTGTTCATGTAGCTCCTTCATTTGGGGAGGTCGACTATCAGGCTGGTGAGGACAACGGGCTCGATTTTGTGCGGGACTATGTGGATTTGCAGGGTATCATTCAGGGCACATATCGTTTCGCAGGCAAGTTTGTCAAGGATGCCGATCCTCTTATTCTCGAAGACCTGAAATCGAGGGGGTTGCTCTATCGCAGCGAACGGATTCGCCATACCTATCCCTTCTGCTGGCGCTGCAATACGCCGTTGCTCTACTACGCCAAACCTTCGTGGTATATCAAGACCACCGCCATGAAGGACAGGCTCATCTCGGGAAACAACGAGATAAACTGGTATCCCGAATATATCAAATACGGGCGGTTTGGCGACTGGCTGAATAACAACGTGGACTGGGCTTTCTCTCGCGAACGGTACTGGGGTACGCCGGTGCCGATATGGCGTTGCCAGGGCTGTAATCATGAAGAATGCATCGGAAGCGTTGAGGAGTTGAAACAGAAATCCGGTGTCAAGGGCGCAGACAAGCTCTCCGATTTGCACCGTCCTTATATAGATGAAGTGACTTACAATTGCTCCAAGTGTGGCAAGGAGATGCGCCGCGTGTCGGAGGTAATCGACTGCTGGTTCGATTCCGGCGCCATGCCCTTCGCCCAGTGGCACTATCCCTTTGAAAACAAGGCTATTTTCAAGGACTGGTTCCCCGCCGACTTTATCTGTGAGGCGGTAGACCAGACGCGGGGCTGGTTCTATAGCCTGCACGCTATCTCCACTCTGGTTATGGAGCAGCCCTGCTTCAGGAATGTGATATGCCTGGGGCATATCCTCGACGCCGCCGGGGAGAAGATGAGCAAGTCCAGGGGCAACGTGGTCAAGCCCGCGGATGTGCTGGCTGCCAGCGGCGCCGATGCCGTGCGCTGGTATATGTACACCTCGTCACCGCCGGGGAACGTACGCCGCTTCTCCAAGGACCTTGTCGATGAGGTGGTGCGTAAATTCCTGCTGACCTTATGGAATACCTACTCGTTCTTCGTGACCTATGCCAACATAGATAAGTTCGACCCGCGCACCGCTGTTGCTCCCGACCAGCGCCCCGAGCTGGACCGCTGGATACTATCCGAGCTTAACCTGCTTGTGGACGGGGTCACACGCTCGCTGGATGAGTACGACCCCACTGCGGCGGGTCGTAAAATTGAGGAGTTCGTGGACAATCTGTCCAACTGGTATGTAAGACGGAGCCGGAGACGATTCTGGAAGAGCGAAAACGATGCCGATAAGCTGTCGGCTTATACTACTCTATACCGTTGTCTGGTTACTCTGGCAAAACTGCTTGCCCCGTTTACTCCGTTTGTAGCCGAGGAGCTGTATCGTAACCTGGTTAAGCCGTTCGATAAAAATGCCCCTGAAAGCGTACATCTCACCGATTATCCTGAGGCTGATTTGAGGCAGGTCGATGAGAAGCTGTCGGCGGCTATTGGCCTAGCAATGAAAGTTACGAGTCTTGGCCGCGCTGAACGCGCAAAGGCGGGGATAAAAGTGCGCCAGCCCTTGGAGAAAATCGAGGTCAAGCCGAGAAATGAGGCTGAAAAGGAAAGCCTAGAACTTGTGGCCTCTCAAATATTGGACGAGCTCAATGTTAAGAATATAGTTATTACTCCACCGCCTGCATCTGTTGTTTTGGAAACTGCAGGCCCTGAGATAGTCATCTCTACCGATATTAATCAAGAGCTTGCTGACGAGGGACTTGCCCGCGAACTGGTGCACCGCCTGCAGAACCTGCGTAAGCAGGCTGGCTTTGATATCGCCGACTACATCGAGACCTGCTACGAAGGCGGCTCGGCGGTACAGCGCGTGATGGGGAAATTCGAGCAGTATATAAAGCAGGAGACGCTGTCAAGGAAGCTGGTTCAGGGCAAGCCGCCTGAAGGCTCCTTCAGCAAGAGCCAGGTTATCGAAGGCGAGAAGGTAACGCTGGCGGTGAAACGGTTGAAATAGTTTGGCTGTTAGTGAACGTTTAACATTCGTGGTGCAGGGGCGCGGTTGACGCGCCCTTTTTTCTTTTTACGGTCTCTCGGCCAGGGTAATTGTAGTTACGTGCTCTGAGTTGCCTCGCCAGTAGGTCAGCTCTACCGTGTCTCCCACTTTATATTCCCACATATACTTTATCAGGTGGGAGGCGTCGTTTACTTTCTGTCCCTGAAATTGAGTTACTACATCGTTAACTTTAAGTCCTGCCTTCGCTGCCGGGCTATCTGCTGCCACATACCAGACCAGCGCGCCTTTATCTTTGGCTAAGCCGATTTGAGAAGCCACAGTAGGGGTAACATCGCGCAGGGTTACCCCGAGGTACGGCCTGATGACGCGACCGTATTCAATAAGGTCTTTATATACTCGCCGGGCAGTGTTGGCGCCCACTGCGAAGCCGATATTTTCCGCGCTGGAGATTATGAATGTATTGATGCCTATCACCTTGCCTTCGAGGTTAATCAGCGGACCGCCGCTGTTTCCCGGGTTTATTGCGGCATCGGTCTGGATTACATCGTAGTATGCGCTGCTGTCTATAGTGAAGGTGCGTTCGAGATTGCTCACAATACCGAGTGTGACCGATGGCCCGCCTTCCAGACCAAGCGGGTTGCCCAGAGCTATCACCCAATCGCCCACACGCAGCCATGACGGGTCGCCGAACTCCGCAGAGGGGAAATTCTGCCCGTCGATCTTGATTACCCCCAGGTCGCTCAGCGGGTCTGTCCCTACTATTTGAGCCGTGAATGTCTGGTCGTTATCGGGGAGAGACACTTCGATCTTAGTGGCATCCTCTATGACGTGATTGTTGGTCAGGATGTATCCGTCGGAACTGAGGATAACTCCTGAGCCGCTCTTAGTGCTGATGGTAAAGAAAGCTCTATACTCCACTGAGATATATACTACCGATGGCAGAACCCCTGCGACAACATCTGCGATTGATGGAAGTGATGCTGATTGGCCGGGCGTCGCTGTCGGCTGAGCTGTTGCCGTCGATGTGGTGGCAGGAGTGATGGTCGATGACAATGTCGTATTGCATCCGCCTGCTATCAGCGCTAAGAGAGTTGTTAGAATCAGTATCGTAGTCCAGGTCTTCATGTTTGATAACCTCTTTGAGCCAAGTCATTTTCTAGCGACGCTGTTTTTATTGTCTGCCTTTCGTCGTATAGAAATCATAAAATTTACCACGCAAAAATTACAAAGTCGTATCATTATTGGTAGTGCCCGAATCTTTTGTTTGCTATCGTCTGAAGTCGGCTTTGGAAGTGGTGATTTTCGATTCTCTCTTTTTTGCTTGCTCAGGGTCGTGCTCATTTTGTTCAGGGTTAGCTGAAGTTTGCTTTTTGGAAATTTTCGGCAGTTTTTTCCAGAAATTCAGGTTTAATGGAATATTATCTCCAGTTTTAATTACACCCGGGATGAAATCGGGATAGGTTACCTCTGAATTTTTCATCCTGGGATAGATGGAGATTAGCTTGGCGCAGAACAGCATTATTACCGCAGAAAGATAAGACCAGACCAGCAGAGCTATTATTGTTCCAGCTGTGCCGTAAACGAGGTTATAGGTGGCGAAGTGCCCTGCGAACCAGACAAAGATGTCTTTTATGATTTCGAACAGAATTGCCGCTACCAGCGCGCCGAGCCAGACATGCCGCCAGCGGACATTCGTGTTGGGTATAAATTTATAGAGAAAGAGGAACGCTATAAAAGCGACAAGGGCGCTTGCCAGTACGACCAGAGCCTGCCAGATGAAACCGACATCTGCAAGCTGCCTCCCGAAGATAGTAATGTCTGCACCTCTTACTATTTTGAAAGCTGTGGTGACACCGATGGAGATGAGCAAGAGCGCCCCGAACCCAGCCATCATAAGAAGCTCTATCAGCCTCTCCCTGAAGAAGGGGCGGGGGGTCTTTATCCCCCAGGCGGTGTTAACCGATTTCCTGATGGCATTGAATACAGCCATGCCTGTCCAGATTAATCCTAAGGTGGCTATAGCGCCTGCTGCGCCTGCTCCTAGAGAGACCTCTTTGATGGTCACAGAGACGAATTCTCCAGATATGGGCATTATTTCAGCTATGGTCTGAGTTACCTTCGCTTCGATGCCGGGGTCTCTTGTGAAGAAACTCAGAATGGTAATGGCTGCAAGCAGCAGGGGGAAAATCGAAAGCAACAGATAGTAGGAGATGGCTGCCGCAAGATGGGTACAGTTGTCCGTGAGAAACTCCTGGACAGCCTGTTTTATCATGATTGCGAAGAACAGCAATCGTCTTATTACCACTGCCTTACTATTCCCTCCCCTTTGTACAGTCTGTGCAAATTAAGATAATTATTACGGACTAACGGACTGTATATAATTGTCTATTTAATACTGAAAACAGATTAAAGTCCTAAAATAGACTGTAAGTCCGCGGACTGTACATGCTCTCGCGTTCGTCTGTATTTGTTAACATCGTGCACCATAAGTCGAAAAATGTCAACTGTCTAAGAATATTCCGTAGAGTTTTGTAAATCAATCGCCCGAAATTATCAGTATACAGGGGGCTATAGTAAGTCGATGTGCTCGAATGAAATCAGTCAGTGAACATGTGAAATGAAGCCAGATTGTTTGAGGTTATTTTAATGAAGCTCTTTCGCTCCCCCGTTTGCTTCTCCTGCGTCTTCGCCTGGTTCGAAGACATCGACCGGCCTATCCTGCTCGCGGCGTACCACGGTGCCTTCCTCCTCGAGAAGGTCCATAATCCTTGCCGCTCTGGGATAGCCTATATGTAAGCGGCGCTGAAGGAGTGAGGTGGAAATATGTGAATGCTCCTTAGCCAGTCTTCTTCCTGCCTCCAGCAAGGGGTCCTCGTCTTTCAGCTCTTCGGGCGCCAGTGAGGCGAAGGTTTGAGCTACGGTATCCTCCGTGGGCACGGATACTCTTTGCTGTTTCCAGAAGCTGACCACTTTATCGATTTCCTGGTCCGAGACGAAGCAGCCCCGCAGTCGCTTGGGTTTGGGGGCATCGGTGGGCAGATAGAGCATGTCGCCGCCACCCAGCAGGGTCTCGGCGCCCACGGTATCGAGGATAACGCGCGAATCTACACCTGAGGCTACCGCGAAGCTTATTCGGGTGGGGAAATTCGCTTTTATCAGTCCGGTGACCACATCCGTAGAGGGGCGTTGCGTAGCCACGATAAGATGAATGCCGGTGGCTCGGGACAGTTGCGCCAGACGACAGATGGCAGGTTCGACCACCTCCGCGGCGCTCATCATCAGGTGAGCTAACTCATCGATTACGACCACAAAATAGGGCATCTGCTCGCTCACAAGAGGGCTTTTATTGTAGCCTTCTATATTACGCACTCCCACCGCTGAGAACTTGCTGTAGCGATTGTCCATCTCACGCAGCACCCGTCTCAGTGAGTCAATCGCCTTCTCCGATTCGGTCACCACAGGCGATATCAGGTGGGGCACGCCTTCGAAGCTCACCAATTCCACTCTCTTGGGGTCTATGAGCAGTAGGCGCAAATCGTTGGGCGTGTTGTACATCAGAAAGCAGGTGATGGTTGAGTTCATGAATACGGTTTTGCCGCTGCCGGTGGCGCCGGCTATGAGCAGATGGGGCATTTTACACAGATCAGCCGATGCCGGTTCACCGGCGGCTCCTTTGCCCAGAGCCATAGCGAGCTTGGTTCTCGTCTTAAGCCTCTGGAACGCAACTCCTTCTGTTACGCTTCTCAAGCGGACTATCGAAGTAGTGGTGTTGGGCACCTCTATGCCCACCAGCGATTTTCCCGGGACAGGAGTTTCGATTCTGATGTTGGGAGTAGCCAGAGCAAGTGCGAGGTTGTTGGCAAGGGCGTTGATGCGTTCCACCTTTACCCTGGTTCGGGATATTTCCTCAAGCCTCTCGATGGGATTGCCTTCCCTGTCCGTCTTGATTTTACCCTGGTTATCTCGCTCTAAGATCCGCTTGTACTTGCGGTCCCAGCCCGGTTCCAACCCGAATTGTGTCACGGACGGGCCCGGATTTATTTGCACCACTTTGGCTTCGACGCCGTAGCTTTTCAGAGCCTCCTCTATCAGTCTGGCTCGTTTGTCATTGTCTGCCTCGGAAAACTCGGTCTCCGTCGCTTTTTCCAGTAGCTCGACGGGAGGCAACTGCGTCATGGGGAATTTGAGCTGAGTCGTAGCTCCTTTAGTCTCGGTAGCCACCGGTTTTTTCTTCCTGACAGCGGCGGGCTTTGTCTCCTGTTCAGAAGTGCCTGCTTTATCGGGGGCAACTTTATCCTCTGCTGCCCCGGGAGACACAGCTACAGCTTCGCCGGTCTCCTCCCATGTCTCAACCTCCTCTGCCTGACCGCGACGAAACATTCTCTTAAGGCTGGTCACCGGGGTTGCCAGTATGCGGAACAGGTAATTTTTATGGGCTAAGGCAATGCGCCACTGTTTCAGTCTGGGCAGCAACCGGCGCAATCCGACCGCAGTGGCTGCGGCGGTTTTTTGCGTTGAGCGGTAGAGGATTGTGAGAAACTTGAG
>VGNW01000100.1 GCA_016865955.1 Chloroflexota bacterium
CGATATACCCCATGCCCTGATAATCTTGTCTCCACTCATCTATTCTACACCTCATATCGCCGCCTTTTCATTCACCCACGGGCAAAGCCCGTGGAACTCTGCCCTTCGGGTTTTTAGAAAAGAGGGGATGAACGAGGGGCGCCTGGATTCCTGCTCGGGGGCAGGAATGACACGAGCAGTATTGCACTTGTATCTTAACCGGATTTGGTGTATACTTATGTAAAACTGAATACAAACCGCAAGGGGTGCTCACAGGCTGAGAATCCCGACTGATTCGGGATAACCCTTGGAACCTGATCTCGGTAATTCGAGCGTAGGAAGCGCGGTTCTCGACCAGGAGCTACCGTTGATTTAGGGTTCCTGGTCTTTTGTTTTTCGGGGAGGGGATGAAAATGACACAGTTGGAGCTGGCACAAAAAGGGACTATATCGTCCGCTATGAAGGCTGTTGCCCGGAAGGAGACCATTGAGCCGGAGTCGGTGCGTCATGGCGTTGCCGAAGGGCTGATTGTCATACCGGTGAACATCAATCACCGCGGAGTCGAGCCGTGCGGCATCGGCAAGGGGCTGCGTACCAAGGTCAACGCCAACTTCGGCACATCGCCGGATTTTGCCGACATAGACACCGAACTGGCGAAGCTGAGAGCAGCGGTCGATGCTCAGACGGACACCGTAATGGACCTGAGCACCGGCGGCGACATATCCGCCATACGCCGCGCCATCATCGCTGCGACATCTCTTCCCATAGGCACAGTTCCCATCTATCAGGCAGGGATCGAAGCCATCGACAGATGGGGCTCTATAGTCGCCATGCCTGTTGAACATCTCTTCGCTGCAATACAGGAGCAGGCAGAGGACGGGGTCGATTTCATGACTGTGCACTGCGGCATCACACAGAAGGCGGTAGACCGCTTGAGGAAGGCAAAGAGGACAACGGACGTTGTCTCCCGCGGCGGCGCTTTTACCATCGGCTGGATGCTGCACAACGACAAGGAAAATCCACTTTACGAGCACTTCGACCGTCTGCTTGAGATTGCTCGGAAGTACGATGTTACACTCAGTCTGGGCGATGGTCTGCGACCCGGCAGCCTGGCAGACGCCTCAGACCGCGCCCAGATAGAGGAACTGCTCACTATCGGCGAACTCGTGGAGCGCAGCAGAACCGCCGGAGTACAGGTGATGGTGGAAGGGCCGGGTCACATGCCTCTCGACCAGATAGCAGCCAACGTGCAACTGGAGAAGCTGGTGTGCAAGGGAGCGCCTTTCTATGTGCTCGGACCTCTGGTGACCGACATCGCCGCAGGATACGACCATATTACCGCTGCCATCGGCGGGGCTATAGCAGCAGCGGCAGGCGCAGACTTCCTGTGCTATGTTACGCCATCGGAACATCTATCGTTGCCCGACCCCGACGATGTAAGGGAAGGCGTTATCGGCGCTCGCATCGCCGCCCATGCCGGAGACATCATAAAGGGCGTTAAAGGCGCGCTGAACTGGGATAGAGAGATGTCACAAGCCCGCAAGAGCCTTGACTGGGAAAAGCAGATCAAGCTGTCCATAGACCCACCGCGAGCCAGAAAAGCCCACGAACAGCGAGGCACAACGAGTGCCGGCTGCAGCATGTGCGGCAAATACTGCGCCATGGAGCTGGTCGCCAAATACCTGGGCACCAGCACAGTGCGCTGCTAATAGAAATTACAAATTCCAAGAACCAAATCCCAAATAACTGTTGAAAGGTGGAGGAATCTGTGAAAATAGACGAAATAACCATATCCAGAGCAATAATAGAGAGCTTCACCAGAGAGTTCCTCGATAATCTGGAGGTGGACGCGGCAATCGCGGGGGCGGGACCGTCCGGTATGACCGCCGCCTATTATCTGGCTAAACAAGGAGTCAAAACGGTAATATTCGAAAAGAATCTAAGGGTCGGCGGAGGCATGCCGGGCGGCGGCATGATGTTCAACCGCATCGTGGTTCAGGAAGAAGGCAAAAGAATACTGGACGAGTTCGAAGTCCGCACCACCAAATACCAAAAGGGCTACTATGTTGCCGACTCTCTGGAGACCGTCGCCACAATTTGCTCCAGAACGATAAAGGCGGGCGTGAAGATTTTCAACCTGATAAGTGTCGAAGATGTTATGATTGACGAGTCTGACAGGATAAACGGCCTGGTGCTGAACTGGACTGCGACCTCGATGGCAAAGCTGCACGTAGACCCCCTGTCTATAAGGTCAAAAGTAGTTATAGACGCTACAGGACATGATGCTGAAATCTGCCGCATCGTAGTTAAGAAGCTCGGGCCAAAGCTGAGGACAAAGACAGGCGAGGTGATAGGCGAGAAATCCATGCTGGCTGACGCCGGCGAAAAAGCGCTGGTAAAAAATACGAAAGAAGCCTATCCCGGACTGGTAGTCACCGGCATGGCAGCCAACGCTGTCTTCGGCTCCCCGAGGATGGGCGCCATTTTCGGCGGTATGTTCCTCTCCGGCAAAAAAGCCGCCGAGGTGAGCCTGGGATTGCTCAAGAAAGCCTGAGTCTCACCTGTAACTGTAAAAATGTATGAAAGCTGAAATCATCTCAACGGGCACTGAGTTACTGCTGGGGCAGATAACCGATACCAACTCGCCCTATCTCGCCTCAGAACTGCCCCTCTTGGGCATCGACCTCTACTGGATTACCCATGTGGGAGACAACCAGAAACGCATCGTCGAAGTACTGCAGCGAGCCTGGGGACGCTCCGACATCATTATAGTTACAGGAGGCTTAGGCCCCACCGAGGGCGACATCACCCGCGAATCTATCGCCGACATGCTCGGCGAGAAGATGAAAGTCGACCCTGAGCTCGTCGAAAATCTAAGGAGCCTCTTCCGCAAACTCGGCATAGAGATGCCGCAGCGCAATATCAAGCAGGCAAACCTCATCCCGTCTGCCTGTGCTATCCCCAACACTCAGGGAACTGCCCCAGGCTGGTGGGTGGAACGCGAGGGAAAGATAATCATTGCTCTTCCAGGTCCCCCCCGGGAATTGCAGCGCATGTGGGAAAAAGAGGTCAAGCCCAAACTCAGCCGCAAACTGAGCGGCGAGGTGATTATTTCACGCATAATAAAGACCGCAGGCATACCCGAAGCAAAGGTCGATGAGATGGTAAGCCCGCTCTGCTCCTCGACCAATCCCACGCTCGCACTTTATGCCAAATTTGACGGCATCCATCTCCGCCTCACTGCCAAAGCCGCTCAAAAAGCAAAAGCAGAGGAAATGATTGCCGCTGCGGAATTAAGGCTGAAGTCAATCCTCGGCGATGCCATATGGGGATACGATAACGATATCCTCGAAAGCCTGGTCGGCGACATGCTCAGGGAGAAGAAGCTGACCCTGGCTACTATGGAGTCATGCACCGGAGGTCTTCTGGCAAGCACGATAACAGATGTCCCCGGAAGCTCGGACTATTTCAAGGGCGGGCTGGTGGCTTACACCGCAGAGATGAAGATTGCCTTCGATGTAGATGCCGCTCTCCTGGCACGTAAGGGCACTATCGACCCCGAGGTGGCAGCAGCGATGGCTAAGACAGCGCGCCTTCGCATGAAGGCTGATATCGGCATCGGCATAACAGGCATAGCCGGTCCTGACGCAGTAGAGGGGAAACCTGTGGGGACAGTTCACATAGCTATCGATGCCGGGAAAAGGAAAAGCTCGTTCTCTGCCACTTACCCGCCTCGAAGGGCAGATGTGAAGCGCCGCGCTGTGGTATCCGCCCTGTTCAAGCTGCGGCAGCTCCTGCTCAAAATGTAGTCAAGCCTCAGACAAAAACAAGGTCGATAAGCTGCTTCAACATCCTGGCTGTGATGCCCGTGATTCTGTGACCGCCGTAGAGGTAGTGCCCCCAGGGATAAATCTTGCCGTCTTCATCCATGGTCTCGGGTACATAAGCCGAAGGAGTCAGCAGCGCTGAAACAGGTGCTTCGATTAGCTTCTCCACCTCCCTGTGATTAACCTTGAACTTAACAGGGTAGGGGATAGCGCCCACAAAAGGCGTAATTACAAACCTGCTGGTATAAGTAGCCTGGTCGTCCAGATTTCCCAGAATCTCTACATCCCCGGGATTTATACCGATTTCCTCATAGGCTTCCCTGATAGCGGTGGCTTTAAGCTCTCCATCCTGTGTATCGTATGCCCCTCCGGGAAACGAAACTTGCCCCTTGTGGTACATCACGCCCTGCGCTCTCTTGGTGAGTACGAGGTGATGCCCCCCCTTGTTTTCGTATATGGGAATCAGGACAGCAGATTTTCTATATCCTTCTCTGAGAAGAACCTGCCTCTGCCTCGAAGACAGGATACCCTTTATCTTCTCCCTCCAGTCAGCTCTCGTAATCAACTGTGTGCCTTCCTGTCCTTTGCCGACAAATTCAGCTTCCGCCAGAGCTCTTTGACTTTCCTCCTCAGCGTTTCCTGGTCAGCGTCGTTCTCAATCACCACATCGGCATGCTTTGCCCTCTGAGATATAGGAGTCTGCGATTTGATGCGGGCTTTTGCCTGCTCTTCAGTGAACTTCTTCTGCCCGACGAGGCGATTTATCACGGCAGCTTCGGATGAAACGGTAACCCAGACCTGGTCTACAAGGTCAGTCCACTTGGCTTCGACAAGCAAAGTAGCCTCCAGAACCGCCACAGCAACGCCCTGACGCCGCAGCTCTTCCAGTTTTCGCTCCACTATCCGGTGCATCAGCGGGTGCATGATGCTGTTGAGCCGTTTCAGCGCTTTGGCATCGCTGAACACGATTCTGGCGAGCTTGCCCCGGTCTATTTCATCGTTCTTCCCTAGAATATCTTTGCCGAAAGCAGCTATCACCTTGTGCCAGGCTTCGGAGCGAGGCTGGAACGCCTCGTGTCCCACTTTATCGGCATCGATGACAACAGCTCCCAGGTCTGAGAGCATCTTTGCCACGGTGCTCTTGCCGCTCGCTATGCCGCCGGTAAGACCGATTACAATCATTAGCATCCTGCGAAGTAGCCCGAGCCGCAAGGCTCGGGCTACTTGACTGAACTCCTGTTTATGCGCTCCTATAACACAACGCCGCTTTTAACTATCAGAAAGTATGCTGGCGAAATTACCGTCGAACTCCTTAAGGAAATTATGCATGTCCAGCACATCGTTTATCTCAACCGTAGCAGCCTGGGCAAAGCTGCCGTATTCGGCTTCTGTCAGGTCGGTAATCCACTTCTCGATATTGGCTTCCCTGACCACAATAGCAACCAAACCCTGGGTCCGGCAATGACCGCAGGAAACATTAAACAGCCAGATATATTCCTCATGCCCCAAAATCTCAATGTCTGAAACGCGATAAGTATGACCGCAGCTTTCGCACTTAATCATGGTGAATAGGCGCTTCAGGAATGCTTCACGCATCTGCGGCTGCCCTCATTAATCCAAGTACTACGAACTTATTGAGGTCCCTGCTTGCCTTTGTCGAAGTCCGAAAGGTCGAGGCTTTCTATGAATTCGCGGAACGCCGACATTCTTTCCAGCTCCTCAGGGGAAACATCTGCAGGGTTTTCTCGAGCCGGAGCCGGTTTGCCTGTCGCCGGGTCGATGATAATTCCCGCCTTTTCGAGCACAGCCTCTTCAGCAAAGATAGGGACCTTCACTCTCACTGCCAGGGCTATGGCGTCGCTGGGGCGGGAATCTACCTTCAGATTCTTACCGTTGACCGAAAGTACAATCTTTGCGTAAAAGGTGTCATTGCGCAGGTCGCAGACAACGATTGAATTGACAGTAGCCCCCAGAGTAGAGATAACTGAATTTAACAAATCGTGAGTGAGAGGTCGAGGCACTGCCACCTCTTGAAGCTTAACAGCGATAGCATCAGCTTCTGCAGGCCCAATCCATATGGGAAGATAGCGCTCTGCCGCTTTCTCCTTCAGGATCACCACACGCTGGTAATTCAGCATGCTGACCCTGATGCTTTCAATCGTCATTTCTACCATGGCAATCCTCGATTAAACTTAATTGTAAACCTGTCAAACCGCACTGTCAATCCAGCTTCGAACGCTGCTTTGTATTGACAATACCTACCCTTTGGTCTATATTTTTAGATTGTCGGAAAGGGCGGTTAGCTCAGCGGTTAGAGCGCTGCGTTGACATCGCAGAGGTCACTGATTCAAATTCAGTACCGCCCACCATATTGGAACTAATATATATCGGTGGCACGAGATACAAAAGCCTGGCGTTACCGGAACCTCTCGTTCTGCAGGGGCGGGAGGTTCTGTTTTCGAATTAAAACCGAAGAGAATTCCTAGTGGTTGAGAAAGAAAAAAAAGACGCCCATAAGGTAGAGCGGCTGGAGATAATACGCCACTCGGCGTCGCATATTATGGCAGAGGCGGTAGCCTCGCTGTTCCCCGATGTTAAATTCGGCATCGGCCCATCCACCGTCGATGGCTTCTATTACGATTTCGACCTGCCCCGTTCCCTAACTCCGGAAGACCTCGGCGCAATAGAGGCTAAGATGCAAAAAATCATCGCCGATAATGTACCTTTCACCAGAGAAGAGGTAGATAAAAAGATTGCGAGCAAGCTGTTCGGTGCCCAGCCTTACAAGCTGGAACTAATAAATGAATTGCCCGATAAGACGGTAACGATTTACCGGCAGGGTTCGTTCGTGGATATGTGCCGCGGCCCTCATGTGAACTCGACAGGAGAAGTCAAAGCGTTCAAGCTGCTCAGCATAGCCGGCGCTTACTGGAAGGGCGATGAGCACCGCCCCATGCTGCAGCGAATCTATGGCACGGCTTACGAGAGCAAGAAGGAACTGGAAGATTACCTCAATAAGCTTGCCGAGGCGGCGAAGCGAGACCACAGGAAGTTAGGCAAAGCGCTGGACCTGTTCAGCCTTCACGAAGAGGCTGGCGCCGGCCTGGTTTACTGGCATCCCAAAGGTGCCCTGGTGCGCCACGAAATCGAGGATTTCTGGAAAAAGGAGCATTTCAAGCGCGGCTACGACATCGTATATACGCCTCATGTCGCCAAGATCGATCTCTGGAAGGTAAGCGGTCATCTGGAGTATTACCGCGACAGCATGTATGCCCCTATGGAGATGGAAGGACTGAGTTATCAGGTTAAACCTATGAACTGTCCGGGGCATATCCTGATGTATAAATCTCAACTCCGCAGCTATCGCCAGTTGCCGCTGCGCTGGGCGGAGTTGGGCACAGTTTATCGCTGGGAGAGGTCGGGCGTGCTCCACGGCTTGACCCGCGTGCGCGGCTTCACGCAGGATGATGCCCATATTTTCTGCCGCCCCGACCAGCTCGAGGATGAAGTGGTGGGAGTTGTGGAGTTCGCTTTATTCATGCTGAAGACCTTTGGCTTCGATGAATACGAAGTCATGCTCTCCACGCGTCCCGACAAATATGCAGGCACACTTGAAGTTTGGGAACACGCTACAGAAACACTGAAGAAAGCACTGGCTCGCCTCGATATAGACTACGAGATAGACCCGGGCGAAGGCGTGTTCTACGGTCCCAAGATAGACATATCGCTCAAAGACTCGCTGGGGCGAACCTGGCAGGGTCCCACAACTCAGGTAGATTTCAATCTCCCCGAGCGTTTCGATGTTAACTACGTCGGCGAGGACGGAGCGGAACACCGTGCGGTCATGGTGCACCGCACCGTGCTCGGAAGCATGGAACGATTCATGGGCTGTCTCATCGAACACTACGGCGGGGCGTTTCCGGTCTGGCTGTCCCCGGTACAGGCGGTTATGATACCGATTGCAGACCAGCACAGTGAGTACGCCCGCAAGGTAGCTGCCGACCTCAGGAGCGAAGGTATAAGGGCGGAGGTGGATGAGCGCAGTGAGCGCATGAATCTGAAGATTCGCGAGGCGCAGCTTCAGAAAATCCCCTATATGCTGATTGTCGGCGACGAAGAGGTGGGCAGTTCCACAGTTACCGTCCGGCTGCGCGACGGCCGGAATCTCAAGGCCCAGCCTCTATCAGATTTCAAGA
>VGNW01000101.1 GCA_016865955.1 Chloroflexota bacterium
CTGGCAGATGGGCACGAAGGTCACCGTCGATTCAGCTACGCTGATGAACAAGGGGATGGAGATTATCGAGGCGCACTGGCTCTTCGGTGTGCCCTATCCCCGGATAGATGTAGTGATTCATCCCCAGAGCATAATTCACTCCATGGTGGAGTTCGCCGACGGCTCGACCAAAGCTCAGTTGAGCCTGCCCGATATGAGGCTGCCCATACAGTATGCGCTGACCTATCCCGAGCGCTGGGAAGGTCCGTTCAAGCCCGCAATTGATTTCACCAAACAAACCGCGCTCACGTTCGAGTCGGTGGATTTGCAGAGGTTCCCCTGTCTGCGGATTGCACGCGAAGCTGCGGTGAAGGGCGGCACCTATCCCGCGGTGCTCAGCGCCGCCGACGAGGTTGCGATCGATTTGTTTCTCAGAAAAAAAATCAATTTCCCCGCTATCCCCCAGCTTGTGGAAAGAACGCTGGAGCGCCATAATGTGATAAATAATCCTTCGCTGGAGGATATTATCGCTGCCGATGCCTGGGCTAGAGGTGTTGCTGCGGAGGAAGGTGTGAAGTAGGGAGATGTCTGTTTTCATTACTCTAATATTGTTTCTGCTTATCCTGGGCGTGCTTGTCTTTGCCCACGAGATGGGGCATTTCGTAGCTGCCCGGATGGGCAAGATAAAGGTCGAGGAGTTTGGCTTTGGCTTCCCGCCCCGGATTTTCGGCGTCAAGCGCGGCGAGACAATCTATTCGCTGAACTGGGTGCCGCTGGGCGGCTTCTGCAAGATGTTGGGCGAGGAAGACCCCAGCAAAGAGGGAAGCTTTGCCAGCAAAAAAGCCTGGGTCAGACTGGGCGTTCTTTTTGCAGGGCCCTTTATGAACGCGGTGCTGCCCATAGTGCTGCTGACCGTAGCCTTTATGGTGCCTCGGCAGGTAGTGGTGGGGGATGTGTTAATAGATGAGGTGGCTGCCGATTCGCCAGCCGCTGTGGCGGGTATAGAGACCGGCGATATTATCTTGAGTATAAACGACCATGAAATTCAGAATATCGGCGATGTTATTTACGACATACACCTGAATATGGGCGAAGAGCTTACCTTCGTGTTGAAGAAAGCGGACGACAGCATAAAGGCGGTTACGGTGATACCCAGATGGAATCCTCCCGAAGGCGAGGGAGCAGTAGGCATAGCGCTGGCGATAGAAAACACATCGGAGGTGAGCCGGTCTTATGCCTTCTGGGAAGCGGTGCCTAAAAGCATCTCCAGCATCGGAGAGACCTTTGTCCTGATGAGGAACGAGATAAGAAGCTGGTTTGTGCAGAAGAAAGCACCTCAGGTAACGGGCCCCGTAGGCATCTTCCAGCTTACAGGCGAGGTCAGCGAGGCAGGGCCCTCCTATCTGATACAGTTTGCTGCCTTCCTCAGCATAAACCTGGCGATAGTCAACCTGCTGCCGCTGCCGGCGCTCGATGGCGGCAGGATTGTATTCATTTTGATTGAGGTAGCGAGACGGGGCAAGCGGGTCTCGCCGCGCACCGAAGGCTTGATTCATATGGTAGGCTTTGCCATGTTGATCGGACTGATACTGGTCATCAGCTATTTCGATATACTGCGCGCTATTAGAGGGGAGAGCCTGACGCCATGATGAAGCGCCGCGCCTCGAAGGTAATCAGGGTTGGCACCGTGGAAATCGGCGGCGCAGAGCCCGTCGTGGTGCAGTCGATGACCAAGACCGATACCCGCGATGTGAAGGCTACGGTCAGGCAGATTCGCCGGCTTGAGGAATGCGGCTGCGAGATAGTGCGGGTGGCGGTGCCCGACGCGGATGCAGCCAAGGCTATTGTTGACATAAAGAAGAAGATTGCTATACCTCTGATTGCCGATATTCACTTCGACTACCGTCTGGCTCTGGAGTCTCTGAAGTCGGGCGCAGACGGGCTGAGGCTGAACCCGGGCAATATCAGCGACCCCGACCGTATCACCATGGTCGTGCGCGCTGCTAAAGAGAGAATGGTTCCCATTCGAATAGGCGTCAATGCCGGCAGCATGCCCCGGGCTTCCGAAGGCAGAGGCTCGGTGGTGCAGCGTATGGTCGCTGCTGCCATGGAGGAAATCAGGCTGCTGGAGAGCCTTGACTTCGACTTAATCAAGGTCTCGCTGAAGGCATTCGATGTGCCTACCACAGTTGAGGCGTATCAGGCGATTGCGCAGAAGATGCCCTATCCGCTGCATCTGGGTATCACCGAGGCTGGTTTGCCATGGGCGGGCGCTATCCGTAGCGCGGTGGGTCTTGGCGTACTGCTTTATGATGGCATCGGGGACACGATGAGGGTATCGCTGACCACCTCCGATGCCTGCAAGGAAGTTGAGGCTGCATACGAGATATTGAAGTCGCTGAAGCTGAGGGAGCATGGACCGACGCTGGTAAGCTGTCCCTCCTGCGGGCGCTCCGAGACCGAAATTGTGAGGCTGGCTCAGACGGTGGAGCGGCGTCTAAAGAAGGTGCAGAAGCCGGTTAAGGTGGCTGTGATGGGGTGTGTGGTGAACGGACCCGGCGAGGCTAAGGACGCTGATGTGGGCATAGCCTGCGGCAAAGGCAGGGGCGTTATCTTCCGCAAAGGCGATAAAGTCCGCACCGTTGAAGAACCCGATTTTCTCGAAGCATTGATGGCAGAGGTGGATAGAATCTAAATATCTCTTTAGAGATTGAGGTAATGTATGCGTCTATCAAAGCTGTTCGGTAAGACTTTAAGGGAGGTGACGGCGGAGGCGGAGTTGCCCAGCCACCAGCTTTTGCTCAAGGCGGGGATGATTTATCAGGTGACGGCAGGGGTATATTCCTATCTGCCGCTGGGGTGGCGGGCGCTGCGCAAGCTGGAGCAGATTATCCGTGAGGAGATGGACGCCGCCGGCGGGCAGGAGGTGCATCTGGCGGTGCTGCAGCCCTTTGAGTGGTGGCAGGACAGCGGTCGCGACCTCGCCTTCGGGCAGTCGCTGTTCACTCTGTTCGACCGCCGCGAGCGCAAGCTGGCGCTGGGTCCCACTCACGAGGAGATGGTAACCGATATGGCGCGGCGCAATGTCAAAAGCTACCGCGATTTGCCTATGATGGTCTACCAGATTCAGACCAAGTTCCGCGATGAGCCGCGTCCCCGCGGCGGACTGGTCAGAGTGCGCGAGTTCACTATGAAGGACGCTTACAGCTTCGATGCAGATGCCGCAGGACTCGATATCAGCTATAAAAAGGTGGTTCAGGCATACAAAAATATCTATGCCCGCTGCGGACTAAAAGCTATGCTAATCGAAGCCGATAGCGGTGCTATCGGCGGCAAGGACTCCCACGAGTTCATGGTGGCAACCGAAATAGGTGAGGATGAGATTATATACTGCGGGAAATGCGCCTGCGCCGCCAACGCAGAGCGCGCCGGCTTTGTCAAAGAAAAGCTGCCTGATGAGAAACCTCTACCATTGCTTGAGGTGGCTACGCCCGGTGCCAAGACTATCGAGGAGGTGGCAAACCTTCTCGGAATCCCCAAGAATCGCACTATCAAGGCGGTTTTCTATTCCGCAGACGGAGAACCGGTATTCGTCATCATCAGGGGCGACCTCGATGTAAACGAAGTGAAGCTCAAGAATGCCCTGAAGGTCTCCGAACTGAGGCTGGCTAACGATGAGGAGGTTAAGGCTGCAGGACTGGTGGCAGGTTCAGCCTCGGCAATAGGTCTCAAGGGCGTGAAGATTGTAGCCGACGACTCGATAACAACCGGGCACAACTTCGTAGTCGGCGCCAACAGGAATGGCTATCATCTCAAGAACGCTAACTATCCTCGAGACTTCAAGGCGGATATTATCACAGACATCGCCCAGGCTAAAGCTGGCTACCATTGCGCTCAGTGCGGCAGCAGGCTGCTGTCGGAGCGCGGCATTGAAATCGGGCACGTGTTCAAGCTGGGCACCGTGTTCAGCGAAAAGCAGGGCGCTTTATATATAGACCGCGACGGAGTTCAGAAGCCGCTGGTCATGGGCTGCTACGGCATAGGCGTGGGCAGGCTGCTGGCGGCGGTTATCGAGCAAAACCATGATGACAAGGGAATCATCTGGCCTGTTTCGGTCGCGCCTTACACGGTTTATCTCTGCGCTCTAGGCATGGATGATGAAGCCGTTGCCTCGGCTGCGGAGAAGCTGTATCGGGAGCTTTGCGCTTCGGGAATCGAGGTGATTTACGACGACCGCAACGAGTCGCCGGGCGTAAAATTCAACGATGCAGATTTGCTCGGCATACCCGTGAGGCTCACCTTAAGCAAGCGCACCCTGAAGTCAATTAGTGCTGAGGTGAAACTGCGCCGGGATAAAGACGCAGTGCTTGTCCCTTTAAGCCAGATTGAGGTGAAGCTGCAAACTCTCCTGAAATAGCATAGAATAACGTTCCTCGCACAGGGGTTGCATTATGGCGTAAAAAGTGCTATAGTGCCCTCAGTACAGGCTGTTTTCTTAAGTGGGTTCCACCCACTTTTTTGTTAGTTCAGGGGGAGCGAGGGTAACAAGGAGGATAGTGCTGGATGAAGACTGATTTCATACTGGCTATCACTCAACTGGCAGCGGAGAGAAACCTGCCCAAAGAGGTGGTTTTCTCTGCGGTGGAAGCTGCGCTTGTATCTGCATTCAAGAAGGACGAGCACGGCGCGCAGCACAATATATCGGTAAAGATAAACCCTGTCAGCGGCGATGTCAGGGTATTCACTTTGAGAACGGTAGTGGAAAAACCGGCTGATATCTACAGGGAGATATCCTTAGCGGATGCCCACAAAATCAAAAAAGACGCCCAGTTAGGCGATACGCTTGCTATCGAGTCCAAGGAGTTCCAGCCCGGCAGAATCGCAGCCCAAACTGCGAAGCAGGTAGTATTGCAGCGCCTCCGCGAAGCGGAGCGTGAATTCATATTCGGAGAGTATGCCGATAAAGAGGGAGATATAGTCAGCGGTGTGGTACAGCGAGTGGAGCCCAAGCAGGCGGTAATCGACCTGGGCAAGACGGAGGGCGTGCTGCCGTTTTCGGAACAGATGAGGACGGAGCGCTATCGCCTGGGGCAAAGGCTCAGGCTGTACCTGCTCGAGGTTAATAAGACAAATAAGGGGCCGAAGCTCGTATTATCGCGTTCTCATCCCAATCTTGTGCGCCGCCTGTTCGAGCTTGAAGTTCCGGAAATCAGCAGCGGCATCGTGGAGATAAAGGCGGTGGCGCGTGAAGCCGGATTCCGCAGCAAGGTGGCAGTGTCCGCGACACAGGAGGGCGTTGACCCTGTCGGCTCGTGTGTGGGGATGCGGGGTGTAAGGATTCAAAACATAGTGAATGAGCTCGGCAGCGAGCGCATAGATGTAATTCAATGGCACCCTCAGGCGAAGGTATTTATAGCTAACTCTCTGAGTCCCGCCCAGGTCGTGGGCGTGGACATAAACGAGGAGGAAAAATCGGCAGTAGTGGTTGTGCCGGATAATCAGCTTTCGCTGGCGATAGGCAAAGAGGGGCAGAATGCCAGGCTGGCGGCGAAGCTGACCGGCTGGAAGATAGACATCAAGAGCGCTAGCGTAGCCGATGCTGAAAAGAAGGCTCGGGCTGAGAAAGAGGCTCCGGCAGTGGAGGCTGTGGCTGTTGCGGAGCCTGTAACTAAACCGAGGAAAGCCGCAGCCAAGGTCAAAGAGCCGGAGGTGGAGGTAAAGGGGCCAGCGGTTAAGGAGGAGGTAGCGGTCGCCGATATCCTTCCTAAGATTGAAGAGAAACCGGAGGTGCCTGAAGAAGCTGAAGAGGAAGAAGAGGTAGTTCTTTATGAGGCTCCTCCTGAAGTTGAGGTTCCGTCGGCGAAAGCACAGATTCGCTTTGCCGAGGATATTTTCGCTGCGAAGCCCGATAAGGTCGATTTGAAGAAAAAGGATAAGAAGAAGAAGTCAGGCAAGGAAGATAAGCTGGAGGGGGGCAAAGTCAAAAAGATAAAGAAACACCGTGCGCTTGAAGTCGAAGACCTTGAGGAAGAGCTTGGGGAGTAGCGCTGTATATGTCGGTGCCTCAGAGACGTTCCAGGCATGTTCCCGAGCGTACCTGTTTTGCCTGTCAACGCAAGAGAGCGAAATGGGAACTGGTTAGAATAGTCAGGACGCCTCAGGGTAATCTGGAGATAGACAGCAGGGGTAAAAAAGCAGGACGGGGCGCTTACCTCTGCAAACTGCGGGGGTGCTGGGAATCGGGGCTGATAAAAAAGAGACTGGCGCATGTTTTGAAGACGGAGATAAGTCCGGAACAGCGCGCCGAACTTTTGGAATATGGCAGGGCTTTTCCTGCGGACGCAGAAGGCTGTTCAGAGCTTAGTGAAAAGAGGCTTGTGAATGAAGCGTGAAGTAACCGGTGAAGAGCAAGCCGCTAAGGATAAGGCTCCAGCCACTCGAAAACGAGGAGCCAAAGCGGAAGTACCGGCCGGTGCCCAACCTGAGACCAAGGCTGAGCCCAAGGCCAAGGCTAAACCTGCGGCTAAAACCGAGGCTAAGGCTGAGGTTAAACCTGAGACCAAACCGGCTGCCAAAGCCCCGGCGAAGCCCGAAGCCAAACCGGTGGCGAAGTCTGAGGCAAAACCCACGGCCAAACCAGCAGCAAAACCGGAGGTTAAAGCCGCAGCTAAGCCGGTGCCCAAGCCTGAGGTTAAAGCCGAAGCCAAGACGGAAACCAAAGCTGCGCCGAAACCGGAAGCTAAAGCCGAGGCAAAACCTGTGGCAAAACCGGAGGCCAAACCTGAGCCCAAGCCGGAGCCTGAGGTCGCAGTTAAAGAAGAAGTCAAGCCGGAAATCAAGGCTGAACCTAAGATTGAACCCAAAGTGGAAGCCAAGCCGGCGGCTAAGCTAAAAGTCGTCATACCCACTAGGCTGACGGTCAAACAACTGGCTGATATCCTGGGAATCAGCGCTATAGATGCAATCAAACACCTGATGCGCAACGGTGTAATGGCAAGTATGAACCAGGTTATAGAGTTCGAAGTTGCCTCTGTAGTTGCCGCGGAGTTAGGTTTCGAGGTCAAGGAAGAATCTGCTGCCGCAGCGGAGGCGGTTACCAGGCTCAGACCTCAATTGGCTGATGAAAGCAAGGCGTTGAGACCGCGCCCTCCTGTGGTAACTATCATGGGACATGTAGACCACGGCAAGACCAAGCTGCTCGACGCCATCAGGCAGACCAATGTAGTCGATACCGAAGCAGGGCAAATTACGCAGCATATCGGCGCCTATCAGGTAGAGGTCCACGGACAGAAAATAACCTTTCTCGATACGCCCGGCCACGAGGCATTTACTGCAATGAGGGCTCGTGGAGCGCAGGTAACCGATATCGCCGTACTGGTGGTTGCCGCTGACGACGGTGTGATGCCGCAGACCATAGAGGCGATAAACCACGCCAAGGCTGCAGGCGTGCCCATAGTCGTAGCTGTTAACAAGGTGGATAAACCGACAGCCAATGTGGACAGGGTCAAGCAGCAGCTTGCCGATTACGGGGTAATAATCGAGGAATGGGGCGGCGATGTTATAGCAGTGCCGGTTTCAGCCAAGCGCGGCGACGGCATACCCGACCTGCTGGAGAACCTGCTCCTCGTGGCTGAGGTAGAGGAGCTAAAGGCTGACCCCAACCGTCCTGCTGCGGGAGTAGTAATCGAGGCTAAACTGGATAGCAGCAGAGGCTCTGTGGCGACAATGCTGATACAGACGGGCACGCTCGAAGTGGGCGATTATATTGTGGTGGGGGATAACTGGGGCAGGGTCAAGGCGATGTTCGACGATAAGGGCAGGCGCGTGAGGAAAGCCGAGCCATCTACCCCTGTCGGCGTTATGGGATTGAGCAGCGTTCCTCTGGCTGGAGATATCCTCACTGCCGTTCGCAGCGAAAGAGATGCTCGTGCCGAGGCAGAGCGCAGGCGCAAGGAAAAGGAAATGGGCAGCGCTGCCCGCACC
>VGNW01000102.1 GCA_016865955.1 Chloroflexota bacterium
TAGCCACCGACCCCACCTTTGGTGACGCTGTTATAGTCCATCTGAGCATGTTCCACTCTTTGAACACCTGGTCCAATTCTTTGCACCACAACTATTACCCCTGGAAGGTTGGCGCCTGCCATATCGGACAAGCCCTCTTGCATCAGCGCCCACCCCGGGCTGGCGGTGGAAGTCATGGCTCTGACACCGGCGGTAGCGGCTCCGTAGAGCATGTTTATGGCGCCGGTCTCACACTGAGACTGGACGAAAACCCCGCCCCTTTGAGGCAGTTCGCGGGCAAGCAACTCCATGACCTCATTCTGCGGCGTTATGGGGTAACCGAAAAAGCATTGACATCCGGCGCTTAACGCCCCCCAGCCCACAGCCTCATTGCCTTCTGCAAGAATCCTCTTTGCCATTAATACACTCCTGCGTCTCTTAGTTTTGCCAGTTCGTCCCAGGAATAGCCGAGAACGCTCATCAGCACCTCTTCGGTGTGCTGCCCCAGTTCGGGCGCCAGCTTCTCTACCTTGCCCGGTGTCTTGCTTAGCTTCACTGGGACGCCTGGTACTTTGACTTTTCCGTGAATCGGGTCGTCGATTTCCACCACGTATTCATTGACCATGACCTGCGGGTCTGCTGCAACATCGGCGTAATCGTTGACCGGTGCCGCAGGGATTCCGGCCTGTTCGAGCCTGTCTAACCAGTAATTCCTCGGCTTGCTGCGCGTAATCTCGAACAGTTTAGGCTTAAGCTCATCGAAATTCTGCCCCCGACATATCTGGTTGCAGAATTTTTCGTCCTTCTCCAGCTTTTGGATGCCAAATACTTTGCAGAAATCGGGCCAGAACCTGTCTGCCTGCAGTGCGGCGATAACAAACCACTTGCCATCGCTATCCTGATATACATAGTAAAGCGGGTTTCTCACCGCTTTCATTACCGATGTCGGAGGAAGTATGCCCATCATGAAGTACATCTGAAATTGAAGCCGCCCCATCTCTATCTGGCCGGCCAGCAGCGATGCGTCAACTCTTTGCCCGATGCCGAACCGCTCGCGTACCAGAAGTGCCAGCACCACGCCGTAAGCCGTCATCACGCCGCCGACCTCGTCGGCGAAGCCGGCTCCGATGAAAGTCGGCACATCGTCTTCCGACTGGGTAATGCTCAGCAAACCACCCCTCGCCTGCGCCGAGAAATCGGCGCCCATTCTATCGGCGTCAGGCCCCTTTGGCCCATAGCTGGAGCTGAGCGCATAGATAAGCTTGGGATTGTATTTTTTCAACGTATTATAGTCCACCTTCAATCGTTTGGTCACGGTTTCGCGGAAATTGGTTACGAAGACATCGGATTTCTTCACCAGCTCATAAAGGACCTCTTTGCCTTTTTTCGTTGCCAGGTTCAGCACGATGCCTTTCTTGCCTCGATTCTGGTTCTGATAATAGAAATTCAGAGGCAAGTCTGCTCCGTACATCTTGAGCATACCTCTACCCGGTTCTCCCTCCGGCGGTTCTATCTTGATTACCTCGGCGCCCATGTCTGCCAGCAGGGCTGTGGCGATAGGCCCCGCCTGCCACGCTGTCCAGTCCAGAACTCTTATACCCTCAAGAGGCATGCGCTTTTTCGGCATCTTATCCCCCTTCGAAATCATAAATCACAAGCTCCAAACTTCAAATTCCAAATCTCAAAGCCACTGTCGCTTTGTTTGGCATTTGGTGCCTGCTATTTGCATTTTGCACTTTGCAATTTATTTCTGTGATTTCTTATATGCTTCAATCATTTCCATGAAGGCGTCTATCTGGTTTTTGGTCTCAGCCTCCGAATATGTCTCCACATCGACGATGTCGCTTTCCATGAACATCACAGGCATTCGAGGGTAGCAATCGCGAATCACATTTCTGGTGTGAATCTGACCCATTGTAGCTGCTCTGCAGGAGCGTGTTACATGCATCACCACGCCGTCGATATTGAAGTCGCGTATGCGCTCCAGATGCGCCTGCGCCAGTGGGGGAACGCCTCCGGCTTCTTTGCCCCGCCGCTGCAGGGCGCTGTTACGCTCGAAAGCGCGCAATGCGATGAGTTCCACGGGGTCTGTTATATCCGGGGGGATATCGAAAGGCTCCGGTATCATGTACGCTGTCTCCGCAGCGAACACAGCGCCGAAGGTCTGGAAATAGTCCAGTATGTACATGCTGTGCCAGGGAGGTATGCCCACGCCCCATAACAGGCGGTACTTCTCGTCGTCGATAACGCCTATCTTGTTATCCACTCGCTCCTTGAGTTCCTGGTAAAGCCCTTTGTAAAAATCGAGGGTCATTGTATCGGTGAGCAGCATGTGATGGGGCACAAACAGAACGAAGTGGTCCTGCGTGGACATGGGAGCGGGGATGGCTTTCCTCAAATCATAAGCCTTGCGCCACCACAACCGCGTCTCCTCCACCTGCTTTACGATAGACATCAGAAGGTCGTAATCCATCTTTTTGCCTGTCAGTTTTTCCAGAAAGGCGATAAGCCCTCTGAGCTCCTCAGCCATGTAGCGGACATAGTACGGTCTGATAGCGTCGAAGTCGGCGTCGCTGGGCGGCATGAGGACTTCCATATTGTAGATAGGGGTGTCTTTGTAACGCCCCAGCGCCTGATACCACTTCCAGCGCGGGTCGCAGCCCATGCTGCAGCCCAGAAGCATATCTGGGTCAGGCATACCACCATCGGGCGCATCGGGAGGCATAGCTCCCAGCTCGTGCCTCCAGGCATCGAAGCCTATGCCTACCTGAGCATAGCCGCAAAGCACATCCGAATATCCCTCCGCCTGAGCCTTTTTCATATATTGCTCGGCTTCCCTTTTAACGGCGCACAGCCCGGCGTAGTTTTCAGTATATACTTGCACTACGTCCATAGCTTCGAGGATTTCCTCGTAGTTGCACATAACCATGCAATAAGCCACTTTGCGCTTCTCTTCTTTAGCCTGTTGCGCCTTTTTATACATGCGCTTGACTATGTGGCGTATCTTGCCTGCTGACTCCGTGGATTTGGCAGAGCTGGTTTTCTGCTTCGGTTCCGTCTTGGTCTCTTCCGCCATGGATTTACTCCCTTCGTGACTCAATCGTCTCCAGGAAGGCTTCGACTCTGGTCTTCCATTGCCCTACAGGTGTTGTAGTATAAGCATCTTCGAGGTAGAGCACCGGAAGCCCCAGGCTCTGTATATAGTCCTTCATCTCGGGGGCGTCCAGTTGATAGGTATCGCAGAAGCGGATGGTATAAAGCACAACGCCCTGTACGTTCCAGTCGCGTATGAAGTCCCCCAGGTAGCTGAAACGCTGTGCAGCCTTGCCCGGTCGATAGGTGCGGGGGCAGGGGATGTCCAGATAGCGCTCGGCGAGTCCGGCGACAGCTTCTTTGGAGGTATCCACGTCTTGCCAGAAGGAACGGCTGCCGGTGCACAGGTCGTCCATTACCACAGCGGCGCCGCTTTCCTCAATTACCCTGATTAAATCATCGTCGTCTACCTCGCTGCCCGAGATAAGAAGGCGAGTCCTGCTATATGACTCAGGTTTTCGGCTGCGCACTTCCTCTATGGTCTCCTCAAGAAGCTCGTTGAACTCCTGGACAGGGATAGTCATCCCCGCTACCAGCGCCCAGATGATTTCGGTGCCCGAAATGAGAGGGGGACTGGACTTTCTCATTTCGTAAAGCTCCCGGAGCAGAACGCGGCTGCGGTTGTGCAGTTTTATTGCCTGCAAAAGGTCTTCTTCTGAGGCGGTGCGCTCGACGAAGAGTTCCAGATTTCTCAGGAGATATTCTATTTCCTTTGCGAAAAAATCGTAGGATGCAGGGTGAGTCATGTGCGGCACATACAGCGACTGGCTGAACGGCGGTTTGAGATAGTAGACCCAGATATCGTACAGGCGGTGCATGGCGTCGCAGGTGTGAGGGATAACTGCGCCGGAGAGGAAATCATACTCGCCGCTCAGGGCGATATCGAAACAACTGCGCACATAGGGGCAGACTATGCTCTCCAGATACTGTCCGGCTTTCTCAACGGGCTTGCCTACCTTGCCCTGGATTCGGTAAGGCACTAAGTCCAGCGCCGTGAACAGCTCCACCGGAGTATAAGAACAGAAATAACCTATTAGCTTCCTGCCTCTTTTAGCTAGCTCCTTTGCTCTTTCTCCTCTCAATTCATACAAGTCATGGGCTCTGGTCAGCCCTCTCAAGGCTATCTTCGCCACTGATCACCTGCCCTTTTCTAGATGGCATCGTCCCTCGTTAGTTCCTGCACTGTGATTTCCACTTGCCACTGTATCTACCCCAAACTTATCACTGTGGTTGAAGTTCTGTCAACCTTATGGACAGAAGAGCTTGCGAGCCTCCTTCTTCAGTTCGGCGCGGAAATCGGGATGTGCGATGGCGATAAGCTCCTCGGCTCTCTCGCGATGGCTCTTGCCTGCTAGGCTGGCTATTCCATACTCGGTAACCACATAATCGGCAAACTGACGCGGTATGGTGACCAGAGAGCCTTCAGGCATTTGAGACACGATAGTGGAGCTTCCGCCGAAAGCCAGCGAGCGCATGACGCTGATAGCTCGCCCGCCTTTTGCCATGTAAGCGCCCAGATGGAAGTCGAGCTGTCCGCCGGGCCCGTTAATCATCCGCGGCCCGAACTGCGTCTCGCAGGTTATCTGACCGGTGAGGTCGACCTGAAGCACGCTGTTGATAGCTACCATGTTATCATTTTGAGCGATTAAGGTGGGATTATGCACGTACTCGCAATCATGCATCTCTATCAGAGGATTATCGCTCATCCACTGGTATCCCTCCCAGCCGGCGCCGTCCAGTGCTGTGAAAATCGCCTTGCCGGGGTGAAGCGTCTTGCGTTTTCCGTTGAATACACCAGCCTTTATCAGCTCGTGCTGCCCCCACGCCGACATCTCGGAATGAATCCCCAGGTCTTCAAAATCGTCGAACAGACCGACTCTGGGCAGCCACGTGCTGGGCCTGCCTGCTCCAATCTCGATAGTATCGCCATCTTTTATTAATTCTTTCACGTACCCGGCAATAGTCTTTGCCTCGGGATAAGGCTCTTCCAGTCCGATAAGCCCGATGAAAAAGTTGGGCGATATTATACTCAGCATCGGGGCTATCATATTAACGGCGCGCCCTATGTATTCCGGCTCGTGTTTATTCCCCATGAGGAGAGCCTGTATCCACTCCTGCTGCTTTGCCTTGTCTTCGATATTTTTTTTAACCAGGTCGGTGATTTCTTTATCCGTTACGCGATGGGTGGGGGCTTCTACCAGGTAATCTATGTCCGTTACATGAATGAAGTTATCGCCCCGGTAGGGATACACCATGTTTGTGTCCACTTCGGCGATGATTGTTTTCGCTCTTTTAGCGAGGCTTTTCTTGTTCCACAGGTGGGGACCGAAGCTGCAAAATCCGTGTTTGTCGGGGGGAGAAACGTTAGTTATGAATACATCGATTTCTCCGTGCAGGCGCAGCCTCTTCTCATCGGCCAACTTTGGTCTCAGGGACATGAGACAGGGGACGAAGGAACATACCTTGGCATCGTGAGAGGGTCTTCCTACCGGCCCCAGGAAATTGATGGCGCCCACGAAGAAGTTCTCCTCGCATCCGGGCTGGAGCCAGCAGGGGTCGAGCCAGGGCGCATTTATCTCAAGGTAGACATTTTTCAGCTCATCCTTGCGCTGTCCCAGGGCTAGAGGCACCTGGGTGGAGTGGGCGAAGGGCAGTACAACCCTGTCGCCGGATTTTACCGACCTGGCTGCTTCCTCCGGCGAAACCGTCCGCCTTTTGTAATGTTGCTGCCAATCCTTTATGCGGCTTTTGCGCCCGGAGGCTTTCGATGACCTCATTATTGCCCCCTATTCCGTTACGTAGAATTTAATCGAGGAAGGAAACACCTAAAAGTAAGGTCGCTTGTTTACTATAAAAACGGAGCGGAGAGCCGGTCTCAAAGGGTTATTATTTGACCGGATGAGGAAATCGTACCCAGTAGCAGTGCCTTTGTCAAGCTCGTGCACGTGGTTGACGCTGGCTTCGGTAAAGTCTAAAATCTAGCGCATCGGTCTTATTACTAAGGAGGACTTATGACAACAGACTCGGACCTGATGAAGCAGAAGCTCTCTGAGCTCGCCGAGTTCAGAGAGAGGCTGAAGAAGGGGGGCGGTGCCGAAGAGGTGGAGAAGCAGCATAAGAAGGGCAAGCTCACCGCAAGAGAGAGAATTGAGAAGCTGCTCGACCCGGGCACTTTCCAGGAGCTCGATCTCTGGGGCACGCCTATGGCTACAGCCTTCGATATAGACAAGAAGGAAGGTCCCGCAGACGGCGTAGCCGTAGGTTACGGCATGGTAAACGGCAGACCCATTTACGTCTGGTCTCAGGATGCCACCGTATTCGGAGGCACTCTATCAAATATCCATGCCCGCAAGATTTCAGGTGCTATGGAAAAGGCTATTCATGCCCGCATTCCCATCGTCGGCATCATAGATTCCGAGGGCGCGAGAATCGAGGATGCCATTCAGTATTATCGTTTTTACTCGCCCGAATCGCTGGTCTATTTTCAGACCATGGCATCGGGCGTTATCCCGCAGATTTCCCTGATAATGGGGCCCTGCACGGGCGAGATGGCGATCTCTGCCTCAATAGCTGATTTCGTGTTTATGGTAAGGAAGAACAGCTATATGCATGTAGCCCCGCCGCCGGCGGGCAAGACCGCCGAGGAGGCGGGCGATGCCTCGGGGCATTTCCGCAAGACGGGCTGCTGCGATTTTCTGGCTAAGGACGACGATGAGTGCCTGCAGCAGTGCCGCAAGCTGTTAAGCTACCTCCCCTCGAACAACAGGGAGAAACCGCCCTTTGTGGATATGGGCGACGACCCCAATCGCAGGGAGGAGGAGCTTCTGGGCGTGGCGCCTCTCGATACGAATAAGCCGTACAGCATGACCAAGCTTATCTCTCTGATAGTGGATAAGGGCGAGTTCCTGGAGCTGAAGCGGCAGTGGGCGAACAACCTGATAACCGGCTTCGGGCGCATGGCAGGGGAGGTCGTCGGTTTCGTAGCCAACAACCCCCAGTCCATGGGCGGCGCGCTGACCCTCGACGCAGCCGACAAGATGGCGCGGTTCGTCAGGTTCTGCGATGCCTTCAACATACCCGTGGTCTGGCTGGCGGATACGCCTGCATTCTTGCCTGCCATTGATGAGGAGACCAGAGGTCTTATCAGGCACGGCTGCAAGCTGGTGTTCTCCAATGTCGAGTGCACTGTGCCCCAGATTACTATTGCCATACGCAAGCTTTTCGGAGGCGGGCAGTTAGCCATGCCCGGCACAACACTGGGCGGCGATCTCGATGTCGCCTGGCCCTCTGTGGAGCGCGGGTTGATGGGGGCGGAGGGTGCGGTATCCATTATGTACAAGAGGGAGCTTGCCGCTATCGAGAATGAAGAAGAGAGAGCGAAAAAGCTGGAGCAGCGCACCATCGAGATGAGGCATAAGCTGCGGGCACTGGAGCGCGAGTGGGGTCAGGGCTTCATCGACCCCCGCGATACCAGGGCTTTCCTTATTCAGGCGCTCAAGACATTTGCCGGCAGGGACGAGGGCAGACCCCAGCGCAAACACGAAAACATCAGATTGTAAACGCAATCGCTGTAATTAATTTCGGAGGTATCAGATGTCAGACGCGAAGGTAAAGCTGCAAAAAGTCGAGGAGCACAGGAAGAAGTGGCTCCCCGGCGGAGATAAGACTGCGATAGAAAAACAGCACAGCAGGGGCAAGCTGACAGCCTGGGAGAGAATTCAAAGGCTATTCGACCCCGGGACTTTCCATGAGATAGGCTTGTGGACGCAGGCGATGAAGACC
>VGNW01000103.1 GCA_016865955.1 Chloroflexota bacterium
GCATCCGACGAAACGGTCTTGAGCCCATTCTACCTGGTCATACCGGTCTAAAGGGGAGGGTATATCGAATAACATATCTCTTTCCTTGACAAACGCAGCGCTTTCATACATGCGAGACCATCCGCCCGAGGCGGAGGCGAAGCAACCTCTGCGTACCCGGAATTTTACGGGTGCGGTGAGATTGCCGCGTCGTCCTTCCCAATGGGGGAAGACTCCTCGCAATGACATAAGGAATTCATTCTTTGTAGGGGCGCGGTCTCCGCGCCCGAGGGCGAGGGCACCTCGCCCCTACGGAATATACATACCACTCCCTTTAGAAGAAACGCAGGTTTACAAAAAATGTAAACTCTTGTTGAACGCTTCAATTTCCCCCTTTTCTAAATGGGGCTAGCGGGATTACATAGACCAAGTCAATCGGTTGCGGTTATTGAAGAGGTGCAGGATACCTCCTGCCGGGGGACTGGGGGTGTCCCCCAGTTTTTATATTCCCCCAAGATTGGGGGACACAGGGGGTTGATAGAAAATGATTAAAAAAGGACTCCTCAAATCCTTCGATTCAGAAACCTATCTCGCTGCCGTCCAGATCGAAGGCAGCCTCAGCGTCTGGCTGGAGAACATCCCCACCTCACGAGCCATCCCCGCTTCTGAGATGACCTCCGGCCGCAGCGTCGCCGTCCTGCTCCACGACGCAGGGAATCCCTCAGATTGCGTGGTGGTAGCAGTGTGGAGCTAGCCTGTCCATTTTTCCACCGCCATTTGACAGTCAGCGACCATCTAGCTAGAATAACTCCAATTGTCTGTGTCCTATTTAGGGGGATTGATGACTATCGCCGAAGACCTAACACAGATGGAGGCTAGGATCACAAGCGGTGAACCCGCTCAAAGACAAAGAAGAATAAAAATCTACACAGGCGGTGTTTCTGCCAAGATTAGACAGGCAGACATTGCGTTAGCGAAGATTAAAGAATTGTTGAATTATCCCGATGACTCTAGACGACCCCAAGACGGAGATTATATCGTAGAGGACTTAATTCACTTCTACGTAGATGCATATTTTGCTTTTCTTTATTCCAACTTCGACATTATCTCCCAGGTCGTGAGTCAAAAGATGCAGCTCCCTATTCTCGAAGACAAAGTCAAGTTCTACAGCGTTAATAAGGAGTTGTGCGATAACCATCTAGGTACACCCATACAGCTCCTTTATCAGCGGCTTACTAAGTCCACAAATTTCCAGAATTTGCGAAATTATAGGAATTGTTCAACTCACCGCAGACGGATAATGATGAAACAAGACGCCCATAACACCTCTGTAACTGCCGAATATAGCCAGACAGCTCCTACCTCAAGAGTACTTCGTTGGCTCTGTGATAACCCACTTGATTTGAACCCAAATACAAAGCAAAATCGAGAACTCGAAAAATACACTTCCAAAATGCTAATATGGGTAAAATCCCAGATCTCGCAAATCGCCAATACTTTGTGAGGTGAGAAAATGAACGACCAAACTAAAGACTCAGCAGCCAGGCCAGTAGACATGAAACCGCTGCCCATACTCGCCACTGTTGACATCCAAAAGGGTGTCTATTCTAACGTCGCTTTCATTCATCATACGGAGCACGAATTTATCTTGGACTTCCTCTTCCAGTTCACTGGTGAAACTCAGTTGGTCTCGCGAGTCATCCTAAGCACGGCACATGCTCGAGCTTTGAAGAAAGCCCTTGAGGACAACATCAAGAAGTACGAAGCAAAATACCCAAAGAAGTAAGACCTAGAGGCCCTCCGTCTCCCCGGCTTCTCACGGACGCCGAGCTCTGCACATAGGTTAGTTGAAGCTCACCCTCGTTTATCTCCTCATCATCCTGGTTGCCCCTCGCTGAGAAGGGCTGCACTCTCTCACCCTTGACATCCCTCGCATAGCCCCCTATCATCGCTATTGCTATGAAAAAATTAGAGAAGTATCTGAAGGCAACAGCGTATATCGACTGGGACAACGAGGCGGTTGAGCAGAAGGCACAGGAGCTGACCCGAGGCAAGAAGTCGGACCGGGCGAAGGCGATAGCCCTCTACTATTTCGTCAGAGACACGATAAAGCACAACCCCTACGCGCCCGGCGCCGCGCCTGAGGACTACAAGGCGAGCTTAGTCCTGAGAAGGGGCAACGGCTACTGCCAGCATAAGGCGCTGCTCCTCGTGGCTCTGGCGCGCGCCGCAGGCATCCCCGCCCGCCCCGGCTACGCCGATTTCCGCGACCACCAGCTCTCGCCCAAGTTCCGCGCTATGATCGGCGGCGATAACCTGCTCATCCAGCACGGCTACGCCGAGCTGTTCATCGACGGCAAGTGGGTGCACGCCAGCCCCTCCTACGACCTGGAGACCTGCAAGAAGGGCGGCTTCGTCCCCGTGGAGTTCGACGGTATAAACGACGCCCGCGACTCTTCACATAATGTAAAGGGCGAGCCGCACATGCAGTTAGCCAAAGACCACGGCACCTATGAGGACTTCCCCTGGGATTTTATCCTGAGCTACAGGTAGGAGTGGGTCATCAGCATCGGTAGGGAGTGGAACGAATACACGGACAATGTAGCGAAGCATAAGAAGGAGTGAGTAAAGCTGTCAGCTATCAGCGGTCGGCGTTCAGGGGAATCGTTGTACGATTGCGCGGCTGGTTTCGTCTATCGTCATTCGGTTGGGTAATCCCCGCAACCGCTGCACGAATACCGATACTAGCTGCCCAACCGCAACCGTTTATCGCAACCGGCTATCAAAAGGAGCACCATGACTATATTCAAGGTTGACAACGAGAAATGCAATCGCTGCGGCATCTGCGTGCTGGAGTGCCCGCCGCGCATTATCGAGATTAAGGAGTCCGGAGCGCTGCCTTCGACAATTCAGGGGCAGGAGGAACGCTGCATCGCCTGCGGTCACTGCGTCGCCGTCTGTCCCCTCGACGCCATCAGCCTTGACATAATGAGTCCCTGGGACTGCGCCCAGATGCAGAATGAATTGCTGCCCTCCGCCGGGCAGGTGGAGCTATTGCTGAAGTCGCGCCGTTCCATACGCGCCTATAAGCCGGAGCGGGTGCCCCATGATTCGCTGCTGAAGCTGATAGACATAGCGCGCTACGCGCCGTCGGGACATAACTCGCAGCCTTTACACTGGCTGATAGTCGAGGACCCCAGGGAGACCAGACGGCTGGCTGCGCTGGTTGTGGAATGGATGAATGTGCTGATTAAGAAATCGCCGCGGGTGAACGAGCTGTTCCACTTCGACCTCTTCGTCAGCGCCTGGGAGCGCGGCGAGGACAGGGTATTGCGCGGTGCGCCCAACGTAATCGTGGCTCACGCGCCCAAGGACACGCCGATGGCTCAGGAGAACGCTGCTATAGCGTTGACCTATCTGGAGCTGGCGGCGTACTCGATGGGGCTGGGCGCGTGCTGGGCGGGGTATCTGCTGGCGGCTGCCACCTCTTTCCCTGCGATGATGAATGAGCTGGCTCTGCCCGGAGGGCACCGCTGCTTCGGCGCCATGATGGTGGGCTATCCCAAACATAAATTCCGCCGCATCCCGCTGCGCAATGAACCTCATATCATCTGGCGGTAATCGGTTGGGTTGCGTCTATCAGTTGCGGTTGGGCAGCTAGTATCAGGTTTTGTGGGGCGGTTGCGGGGATTACTCAACCGACTGACGGCAGACGAAACGAGCCGCGCAACCGTGTCACGAATGACTGAGTAAACAGAAGGATTCTCTCAGCGTTCTCCGCGCTCTCTGCGGTTGCCGCTATTCCAGAACTATATCGCCGCTGCGGCCCCCGCTCTTGCGGGCGAGGCGGATGTTCTCGATGCGCATGCCTCTGTCTACCGCCTTGCACATATCGTAGATGGTCAGCGCAGCCACCGCCGCCGCCGTAAGCGCCTCCATCTCCACGCCGGTCTGCGCAGTGGTCTTGACAGTCGTTGTTATGTCTACTGAAGAACTCTCTTCATCCAGCCTGAACTCCACTGTAACATTAGTTATGGGCAGGGGATGGCATAGAGGAATCAGGTGATGGGTCTGCTTCGCCGCCATGATGCCCGCCATCTGAGCCACAGCCAGCACATCGCCCTTCTTTGTTTCACCCTTCTTTATCAGCTCCAGCGTGGCAGGCTTCATCACCACAGTGCCTCGGGCAACGGCAATCCGCTCCGTTGCCTTCTTCTCGGAGACATCCACCATGCGCACCTTGCCCTCGGAGTCGAAATGCGATGGGGCAGGGGGCTTCTCGCCCTTCTCCGCCATTTGCTTTGCCAGCAGGTTAGCCCGGGCGTTCTCTTTGTGTCCGGCGTGTCCCCGCACCCATACCCAGTTCACCTTGCGCACGGAGGTCAGCTTGTCCAGCGCCTGCCAGAGCTCCAGATTCATCTCGCGCTTCCAACCCCTGGACATAGTGTAGACAAGGTACTGGCTATCGCTGTGCACAGTTACCTCCGAGCCGGGGGGCGTCTGCTCCAGCCCCTTTATCGCTGCCAGTATCTCCATCTGGTTATTGGTGGCATTTTCCACGCGCCCCTTTAGCTCCAGACTGCGCCCGCCTTCAACGACAAGCGACGCCCAGCCACCGGGGCCGGGGTTACCGATGCAGGCGCCGTCGGTATAGATGTCGATCAACTCAACCTCCGATTTGAGCCATGAAGCGTTCGCAGGTCACACCTGCTGCCAGTTTATGTCTCTCGGGTTTGCACGAAGCTGCCTGCCGGATTAAGAGCTTGATGTCTTCCGCGGTTGCCCCCTGCCGCAGCGGTCCGCGCAGGTCTATCTCCTCATCTGAGAACAGGCAGGGGCGCAGCTTGCCGTCCGCGGTGAGGCGCAATCTATTGCACTCCTTGCAAAAACAATCAGTGAGCGGGCTGATGAACCCGATGGTGCCCGTAGCCCCGTGGAAGCGATAGTATCTGGCAGGACCTCCGCCGCCGGGGATATGAGGCTCCAGTTTGCCCAGTGTCTCGATTTGCTGCATTACCTCAGCTACCGGCACCAGGTGGTTGTTCTTCTTGCCCCCCTCGGTGAAAGGCATGAACTCGATAAATCTCACATTCCAGCCGTCTCTGATGGTGAGCAGGGCGAAATGCTTCACCTCATCGTCGTTTATGCCGCGCATGACCACCATGTTTATCTTTACCGGATTTAGTCCCGCTTCTTTAGCGGCTTCAATGCCCCGCAGCACATCGCCCAGCTTGCCCACGCGGGTGATTTTGCGGAACCTCTCTTTGCGCAGCGAGTCGAGGCTGATGTTTACCCGCTGCAGCCCTGCCTTCTTTAATTCCATTGCATGGCGTTCCAGAAGCAAGCCGTTCGTGGTCATGGAAATATCGTCGATGCCGGGAATTTTCGCCAGCAGGGACACAAGGTCGGTCAATCTGGCTCTGACCAGAGGCTCGCCGCCGGTGAGCCTGAGCTTGGTGATGCCCAACTCCGCCGCCGCCTGCGCCACGAGGTGGATTTCCTCATATCTCAGAATATCCTCATGGGATGCCAGAGAAATGCCCTCCGCAGGCATGCAGTAGATACATCTCAGGTTGCAGCGGTCTGTAACCGAGATGCGAAGGTAGTTTAACGGTCGTTGAAATGAATCAGCCAGCTTGGTCATTTTCTAAAAAACCTCAGTTTTCAGCAATCAGCTTTCAGTGTTTGCGATTTGGTGCTTGGAATTTGGGATTTTCGTCTTCCTTTATGTACCCTCTACTAAATAATGTTACCACATTATTGGATGCGGGAAAGGCGCTCCAGTATGTGCCTTGCCTGCTGAGCTGCCTGGGCACGATGGCTTATCCTGTTCTTTTCCGCCAAGGAAAGCTCCGCCATGTGCTTGTCCAGCTCGGGCAGATAGAATATGGGGTCGTAGCCGAAGCCACCCTCGCCCTTTGCTGCAAAGGCGATTATCCCCTCGCATACCCCCTCGCTCATTGCTATACCGCCCCCGGGCGTGGCTACAGCAATAACGCATCTGAAACGGGCTGTTCTTTGCTCCCGGGGAACATCGCGCAGCTTGGCTAGCAGGAAGTCATTGCGCTCTTTATCCGAGGCGTTCTCTCCGGCATACCGTCGGGAAAGAGGTCCCGGCTCACCGCCCAGGGCATCGACCTCCAGTCCCGAATCGTCAGCCAGCGTAGTAAGCCCGCTCAGACTTGCATATGCGGTAGCTTTACGTACGGCGTTCTGCTCCAGGCTCGAACCGCTCTCCTCGACCTCCTCAGTAATCCCCTGCTCGGAGAGCGTGGTAAGCTCAAAAGGTAAACCCTTCAGAAGCTCGGCGTATTCCCGCAACTTGCCCTTGTTGTTGGTAGCTACAAGGAGCTGGGCCGTTTTACTCAAGCTTTTTGAATCTTCCCTTTAGCTTTTCCATGACTTGAGGCATGGTAGTGTATTCCATCTCCTCAAGCGGAAGGCGATGCGGCTCGAACGGGCCGTGGCGCCGCATATACTCGCCCGCTTCATTAGCCTTACGCCTTGCCTCATCGAAGCTGGGGTCGTCGAACATATCGCGAGGTCCCACCAGCTTGCCGTTGGAAAGCTGGAAGCCGGCGGCGACCACCCTGGGCGGTCCATCGAAGCGCGAGGGGTTGCTCTGGGCGATGGATGTCGGCATCATCGGGCCGTGGTGCGAACCGCGCATCCAACCCTCCACCAGATGCGGGAAAGCGAACGGCTCGAGAACCTCGCCCACCGCGGGGAATTCGCCCTGGGAGCGCACAATGCATACCGGGTCGTCCTTGCCCACATACCTGCCGGCTATTAGGGCGAGCTTCTGGGTTGAGGAGACTGCTGCGATATTGCCGGTCTCGCGGCTGTATACTGCTTTCACACAATAACGTCCGGGGGCGCCGATGAAGACCAGCATGTCGTATATCTCGTCGGGGGTTTTGAACATCACTTTCATGCTTTTCATGACATCGTGCACTTCGAAGGTAAATCCCTTGTGCATATTCGGAGCAATGACCAGCCCGATGGTGTTGAAAGGGTCGGCAAACATCTTGTACAGAGGCATATTCCAGCCGCCCGCCGATGTCTTGTCCGCCATGAAGATAATCACCGGCTCGGACTTCCTCTCCTCTATCTCCATCTCCGCCACCCCGGGTCCCATTCCTTTTACATTGCCCGAGAAGGCGTCAGCGAGCAGATCCTGCCCCGCTCCATACAGACCCAGCTTCTTGGCGACCTGAGTTCCGGAGACAAAGGTGTCCCACGCCAGTTTGTGGACATGCTTATGGCTTTCTCCCTTTTCGTGGGTCATAATGAGCTGCAGGTCGTCGCCGCAGCGTGTGACATGGTAGTCGATGAGCAAACCTGATTTCTTTGCCTTGCCCAGGCTCTTTTCTGCATCAGCCAGGATATCGGGATGGGAACTCGAATGTCCCACATAGCCGCCGATATCAGCCTTGATTACGCTCAAAGTGTACTTCATGCCGATGAACCTCCCTGAAATTCTATGATGACTGAATATGGAATCCGGTTATTTGAGATATTCCCTAACCAGAGAGATGAATCTTAGAGCGTCCTCGGAGCGGACATTATTCATTCTGAGCCGCGCCCCCGCAGACTCAGTCAAACCCGCTGCCCTGAACTGGACATATGTCACCCTAGAGAAAACACCATATATTAAAAGCACTGCGCCCACGCAGGCAGCAACGATACACAGAGGCGTTACCAGCCTCACCTCTGTGAATATGTTCACCACTATTCCGATTATCCCCAGAATGGCAAGAATGATGCCTGTGTTGATAACCAGCGGCCTGGAGCCGCTGATATAAGAAATCGAA
>VGNW01000104.1 GCA_016865955.1 Chloroflexota bacterium
CGGCCTTTTTCGCCGCTTCGTCTTAAGGCCTTTTAATCCACCCTCTCAGGTTTTCCACGACAAATCGGAGCAGCGCAGCCTAACCGCCCACGTCCTGGGAAGCATAAATCAGGCAGAGCTGAACTTGATTCAGTCCGGGGCGAAGGCGGCGGGTTTTACAGTTAACGATATCCTGCTGGCAGCCTGTTTCAGGGTCGTACAAAAATGGAACAACCTGCATGGCAAAGCTACCGGAAAGGTAAGCATAATGGTTCCTGTCAACCTGGGGCCCGAGTCATTCCGGGATGTAATATCTAATCAGTTATCCTACGTCTCCCTGTCGGCAAGTCCCCAGGAAAGCTCCGACCCTCTGGTACTGCTCCGCAAGATAAGGAAAGATATGCGCTCAATGGTAGAAAACGGCGCTCCCTTTATCATGATTTACTTCCTCCATTTTGTTTCTCATTTACCGTCACCGCTATTAAAGGCATTGGCCAGGCTATTGATGTCTGTCCCCGTAGAGGTGGATACCATCATGCTGGCCAACTTGGGTTTAATCTGGCCCGAAGCAGAAAGAGAAGAGCAAATGGGCGGTTCCCGGATAAAGGACATAGCCGCCTTGAACCCGGTGATAAACCCGATGGAACTGGGCATCACGGTACACACCAACCATGGAAGCCTGCATGTCTGCCTGGGCTACAAAACTGGCCGGTTTTCCAAAGAAAAAGCGCAGCAGTTTTTGGATATGTACCTCGAAGAGGTGAGAAGCCTCTCTGGTCATCTCTTCCATCTCCAATCGTCTCTCCCCCTGAATAAGAGATAGGAGCGAGAGAGAATTCATCTCTCCGTCCTGAAGAATGAGGAAAGGGCGATCCGCTATTCAGAATCCATTTTCAATGGACTTTCCTTAATTTTTGGTCTAGAATATCGTATTATTAAATAGTTCAGGGAGTTGCCATGGAGGCTGGTAAAGGTTCCTCAGACCTGGAGCAAGAGGTGCTCAGTCAGGGCCTGTGTACAAGCTGTGGCGCCTGTGTCAACATCTGCCCCTATATCAAGGTGGTCAAGGACAAGGTGGCCGTAATCGAACCCTGCGGCCTGACAGAGGGAAAATGCTACGGCTTCTGCCCCCGCACGCCTATCGATATAGCTGCTCTGGATAGAAGCGTATTCGGCAAAACGCGCAGCGACTACTCACTCGGGCCTTATATCTCCATCGAGATGGCCCAGGCAAAGGATAGCGAGATACGCTGCCGTGCTCAGTACGGCGGAGTGGTCTCCGCGCTGATGAAATACGCCCTGGAAACAGGTGAGATAAGCAACGCTGTGCTCACCAAGCCCTTCGACAGTGCCATGATGCCCAAATCAGTGCTGGTGGAAGAAAGCTCTCAGTTACAGGAATGCGCTGGCTCCAACTACATCGCCTCCGCTACCCTGGCAAAACTGAACGAGGCGGCAAAGCAGAACAAGGTGAGCATAGGGCTGGTGGGCATCCCCTGTCAGGTGCTGGCGCTGAGGAAGATGCAGGCTTCAAAGCACGAGACCAGTGCCCGGGGTGTGAAGCTCGTCATCGGACTCTTCTGCACCTGGGCGTTGTCCTATAAAGGTTTCTACGAATTCCTCAAGGGCAAGGTAGACCCCTCGCTCATCAAGCGCATCGACATCCCGCCTCCCCCGGCCAACATCATGGTGTTGGAAACAGCAGCAGGCGACATCAGGTTCTCACTGGATGAGGTCAGAAAATTCATCAAGCTGACGTGCAGTGTCTGCTACGATATGACCTCCGAGTTTGCTGACATATCAGTGGGCATGGTGGAAGGCATTGAGGACTGGAACACGCTGATAGTCAGAACCCCCGCGGGTAAGAGATTTATTGATAAGGCTAAGAAGGCAGGCGTAATCAATACCAGGCCCCTGGAGCAGACAAGGCTGGGACATCTTAAAGAGGCGTCATCCCTCAAGAAGAAGAGGGCAGTAGATGCAATCCGTAAGAGAACAAACGACAAAAGTAATCTATTGTACCTGCGTCTCAGCGCTCAGGAGAAGAAAAAGTACCTTTAGGAGTTCAATATGGGGACACTGGAGTTAAACCAGCCCGGCAAAACCGTGCTTATGCTGGGCAACGAGGCCATTGCCCGAGGCGCCATCGAGGCTGGCGTTGACTTCTGTGCAGCCTATCCGGGCACCCCTTCCACGGAGATTCCCGAATCGCTGGCGCGTGTGGCTGAGCGTTTCAACATCTACGTCGAATGGTCCACCAACGAGATAGTGGCACTCGAGGTGGCGACCGCTGCTTCCATTGCCGGTTTGAGGGCATTAGTAGCCATGAAGCAGCCCGGTGTCAATGTTTGCGCGGACTTCCTCATGGCAATCAATCTCACCGGCACCAACGGAGGCCTTGTCCTGGTAGCCGCCGATGACCCCCGAGCGATGTCCAGCGTCAACGAGCAGGATAGCCGGAATTATGCCAGGCACGCTGACCTGCCTCTCCTGGAGCCGGCCGACTGCCAGGAGGCTAAGGATATGACCAGGTGGGCATTCGAGCTTTCGGAGAAGCTCGGACTGCCCTGCATACTGAGAACTGTCACCAGATTATCTCACAGCAGGCGAAATGTTAAGCTCGGCGACCTTCCCCAGAAGAAGAGGACGGCTAGATTCAAGGGCGTGTACATTTGCAGGGACCAGGACTTATTGGTTGCACAGCACGCTACGCTTCACCAGAAGCTGGAGCGGGCATGGGAGGAGTTCGAGGCGTCGCAGTTCAACTTCTATGCCGGCCCCGGGAAGGCGAAATTCGTCATAGTGACCAGCGGCAGCGGCTGGCTCTATTCGCGCGAGGCGGTAGGGGCGCTGGGGCTCCAAGATAAAGTGGGGATTTTGAAAATCGGCACTACCTGGCCGCTCCCCGAGAAATTCATTGTCGCCCACCTGAAAAATGTCACCGAGATACTCGTCGTTGAGGAGGTGGACCCCTTCCTGGAGCAAAACATCAAAATCATGCTGGCAGAGCAGGCCAAGACTCTGGGGCCGATTGAGGTCTACGGCGCTAAGTCCGGACATCTCCCGGCCTATGGCGAGATGACTCAGGATAAAGTCGCCCATGCACTAACCAGCATTAAAGGGCTGAAGCCACGGGTAAGGGACAAAAAATATGTAGAGAAGGTAAAAGAACTGGCACTCGCCTATATCCCTCCCAGGGTGCCCACATTCTGCACCGGCTGCCCGCACCGGGCATCCCTGTGGGTTATAAAGTCGGCGCTCAAGCTGGATGGCCGGGACGGCTTTGTCACCGGCGATATAGGTTGCTCCAGCATCGGTACAGGTCTGACAGGCTACTTCCAAGTAAAGACTGTTCACTGTATGGGCGGCGGCATCGGTCTGGCAACCGGATTCGGCAAGCTGGACAGGTTCGCCTTCGACCAGCCCGTAATCGCAATCTGCGGCGACTCCACCTTCTACCATGCCGCTATCCCGGCGCTCATCAACGCCCGGGTTCACAACAGCAACGTACTCATGGTGGTGCTGGACAACGGCGGTACAGCCATGACCGGCTTCCAGCCTCACCCGGGCTCCGGGTTCGATGTCTTGGGACAGCCCGCACCTACCGTGGAAATCGATAATATTTGCAGAGGGATCGGGGTCGAAGTCAGGGTAAGAGACCCCTTCGAGATAAGCCAGGCCGTGCAGGACCTTTACGATATGCTTCAGGAGAGTGGCCCCAGGGTGATGGTCTTCCGCAGAAGGTGCTTCCGCATCGAGGCCAAGGAGAAGCTGCAGAAAAAGTACTTCGTTGACCAGACGAAATGTATCGGCGACGACTGCGGCTGCGCCCGGTTCTGCAGCAGGGTATTCAACTGTCCCGGCATAGTCTGGGACCAGCAAGCCCAGAGGGCTATGATAGATGAGGTCGCCTGCACCGGCTGCGGGGTCTGCGCCACCCTTTGTCCCATAGGGGCTATCTTAGTTCGGGGGGCTGCGTCATGACTTTAGAGAAAGACCCGCTAAACCTTATCATAGCCGGCGTTGGCGGCCAGGGTAACATCCTCGCCTCGCAGATAGTGGCTACAGCCGGCATAAAAGAGGGGTTATACGTGACGGTGAGCGAGACCTATGGCGCTTCCCAGAGGGGAGGCCCGGTGATGAGCCATGTGCGTTTCTCCGCGAAGGCGCAGTGCGGCCCCCTGATACCCGAGGGCGAAGCAGATGTCATTGTGGGGCTGGAGCCCATAGAGGCGCTGCGCATCATCGGCGATTACGGCAATCCCAAAACCAGGGTTATCGTCAGCCCCAGACCCATCTATCCCATCTCGGTACTCGCCGGGCAGGCCAAGTATCCTCCTGTGGAGGAGGTCGTGCAAAAGCTGGTGGGGGTGGTAGCAGAAGTCAGGGTGGTCAAAGCCATCGAAGAGGGCGAGACGGGTCTGGCTGCCAATGTCGTTATGGTGGGTGCGCTGGCTGGCTCCGGTATGCTACCCATTAAGATAAATAATTTCGAGGAGTCGCTAAGGGAAATCGTGTCCCCCAGGGATTTAGATTTGAATCTCCGGGCATTCAGGAAAGGCGTGGAACTGGCTGGGGGCAAGGCTGCTGTGCTGGCGCCAGTAAAACCGACAAGAAAAAGAGTAATTAGGGTTGACAACCGACTGAACCAATGATATATTCCCGTTCAACTGTTCAATCTTCTGGGCAAGGTGGCATCTACGTCGGAAGCAAAGGCATGATAATTGCTTGCGACCATGTACTAGATAGATTGAAGACCGCAAAGATAGCTCGATTTCCGCAAAGGAGGCACGTATGGAATACGCGATTCGAACTGAGAACCTTGTCAAGAAGTACGACAAAGGCTTCACTGCCTTGGATGGGATCTCCCTGCAGATAAAGCGGGGCGAAGTCGTTGGGTACATTGGTCCGAACGGCTCAGGAAAGACTACTACCATCAAGATACTGGCTGGCTTGATGAAGCCCACTTCGGGACGTGCTTATGTGAACGGCATTGATGTAGTGGCGAATCCGATTGAGGCTCTGCGGACCATAGGAGCACTGATCGAGGTGCCTGGGCGCTACGATTACCTTACTCCGCACGAGATGCTGACCTACTTCGCAAGGGTCTATAGAATGAACCATAATGGTATAGACCGCAGAATCAAGGAGGTGTTGGAGTGGGTAAAACTGTCGGATTGGGAGCATAAGAAGATAGGTACATTCAGCACAGGCATGGAGCGGAGGCTCGTCATAGCTAAAACCGTGCTCCACAAACCCGATATCTTGATCCTTGACGAGCCAGTCCTCGGCTTGGACCCAGTGGGTATCAGGGATGTAAGGGAATTGATACGGCGATGCAGAAACGACGGCATGTCCGTTTTCCTGAGTTCGCACCTCCTGTCGGAGGTAGCCGAAGTATGCGACACAGTGATCTTCCTCAGCAAGGGCGAGGTTATTTTGTCAGATTCCATTGTAAACATCGGGCGAAGCGTCGAAGAAGCGGTGTTACATGTGAAGTTCCTCAAGCCGCTGTCTAAGGAGGAGATTGAGAAGCTGAGGACAGTTGAGCTGATAAGAAGCTTGGATGTGAGAGATAGAACCGCTCTGCTGCACTACGATGGGGAACCGGAGTCGAGCGCTAAAATACTAAAACTTCTCGTGTCTTCGAACTTTGAAGTCGTGTCTTACGGTATGAAGAGTGCAGGACTGGAAGACTTCTATGTCTCAGTCATGGGTGACGAGAAAGGGGTCAATTAGATGGAAATAGCTACTACTAGAGGTAACATCAACAACGCTGTCATAGACACTTTTCTTTCGTTCAGGTTTGAATTAGTGAGATACCTGAAGAGCAAGAGGCTTCTTATTCTTGGAGGACTGGCGATTATTATGCCTCTCCTCTTCTTATTGAAAACCGTGAACACTGCGAGTGGGTTTGCTGTCCTCGCCCTCGACGTCTTTGGCGTATTCATAGTGATCTCAGCGGCTATGTTTACCGGGGATGCAGTGAACGGTGAGTTCGAGCGGAAGACTAACCTCCTATCGTTTTCGACACCGCAAAGACGTTCTTCAATATTCATAGGTAAATATATTGCTGCAGTGTTGGCTACTTTCTTTGTGATTATGCTCTTTTACCTCACCATGACGCTTCAGATGGCAGGACTCTATGGGTGGGGAGAGATTCCAGCGGAATTGGGGAAATCCTTCCTAATAGCCTTGCTCAGCGCCGCCGCCGCGGTAGGCGTAGTATTTTTCTTCAGCAGCCTTTTAAAGCGCACTATGGCTTCCACGATTGTAGGCGCCCTTTTTATAATGTGGGTAATGGAAATAGTGCGGATAATCATGATGGTTGTGGGCCAGGAACCTTGGTTCATCCCTACTTACTCGGCAGAACTGCTAAAAAATGTGCTGAATACTGAAAGCATATTGGATCTTGCGCCGCAGCAAATGTTTCAGGAGCGTATTCAGGAGCGTTTTGGCATAACCTTAACATTTTATGAGCCTGAATTATGGCTGGGGATAGCGGTACTGGCAACATGGGCAATTGTAGGTTTTGTAAGCGGCATGGCGATTGCGGTCAGGAGGGAGGACTGATTCACGTTTTGTCTGCTTGCCTAGGCAATTAGCTGCAACTAAAGTAGTCCGTGGAGAAACTGTAGGTATAGCCATATCAAGGGAAAAGGCTACTCTTTATCAAGAGCATAGTCACAATGACTATCAATTCTTCCCCGCGTGGAGTACTCCGTAAACACTCGACTTTGCCCATATGAGGAAGCAAGTTTCGCTCGCAGGTCTCCTTGAAGAAACCACTTTCAACAACATTCTCCGGAGAACCATATCACCGACTACAAGAAGTCCAATATATTATGGACGAGTACAGTAGAATTGCCATTTCATTATTTATCTGCTAATATATTTTTTATTTCGCAGGGGCGACCTTGTTCTATCAGTCAAACTTAGACGAGAAGACCAGCACACCTTGCGCTGCTCTGGTTGCACTGACTTCTGCAGAGTCAAAGCGGCTAATAGCAAAAGCGGTGGCTGTCTTGCCTGAGGTAAGAAGGGCACTAGCTCAAGGGACGGTCATAATAGCTTTAGGTACGACCAACGCTTTCGTTGTTGAGGAGATACTTGGGCTAAAACTCTCTAAGAGCTGCTACACTGCTGGCTACATCGGAGCGGGCGAGTTGAGGATCACCAGTCCGAAGATCCGCCTCGGCACCTACGTATTGAAGAAGGGCAAAAAAGTTGAGATGTCAATCGAGGATGCCATCAAAGGCTTCGGTCCGGAAGACGTCATTATTAAGGGAGCCAACGCTATCGATCCTTGGGGCAACGCCGGAGTATTGATAGGGAGTGAGACCGGCGGGACCATCGGTATGGCATTGCCTGCTGTGGTAGCCAGGAGAGCTTACATCATTGTGCCTGTAGGGTTAGAAAAACTCATTCCATCAGTCATAGAAGCTGCGCCTCACTTTAGCCTCTCCCGTTTTAAATACTGCACTGGTATTTCGGTGGGGTACATGCCTCTAGTGAACGCCCGAGTGTTGACGGAGATCCAGGCTCTGAAAGTCCTGTGTGGAGTATCGGCTACACACATTGCCTCAGGGGGTGTCGGCGGATCGGAAGGCAGCGTCGTGTTAACTATAGAGGGAAAAGAAGAAGATGTAGACCGAGCCTTCGCGTTAATAAAAGCTCTCAAAGGGGAGCCAACTCTGTCCCTGCCCGACCACGTATA
>VGNW01000105.1 GCA_016865955.1 Chloroflexota bacterium
GATAGTAATATCTCCGCTCCTGCCCGTTGGAGAGCCGCTCCCATCTGCCTGTTATAAGCCCGTCCCTCTCCAGCCTGTGCAGAGCAGGATACAGTGTGCTCTCTTTGAATTGAAAGTATCCTTCGCTTCTCATTCCTATCTCTTTAATCAACCTGTAGCCGTACATCGGCTCCTGACCGATAAGAGATAGAATCAGATGGTCGGTACTTCCCTTCAACATCTCTCGACCGTATTTCATATTTACACCGCCAGTACCTCGTACTACGAGGTACTGTATAGCACAGGATAGAGCCCTTGTCAAGCATTTTTCGATTTAGCCAACCTGAAATTAACATCCGCCAGGGATAAGGTCTTGGCACAGTCTGAGCTATGTGATAAAATTCACACGGCGGGCAATTTAAGGAGGAAACAAAATGCCTGATTTCGCAACTGAAGCACCTGTAGCGCATCGCGAGATATTCTTCGACATCCAGTTCGGCTGGATAATCTACATTCTGGCGGTTATCGCAGTATCCGCTTTCGCCTATGCAGCTTACCGGCGCTACCGTCTCTGGAGAATCGGCAAAAAGGAAAACCTGCCTCTCGAACTATGGAAACGAACCAAGGCTTTCGCAGTGACCGGCCTCATCGACGGCATCGTCCATAAAAGAATCATCAGAGATTTCTATCCCGGTATAATGCACGCCCTTATCTTCTGGGGCGCTTTGCTCCTCCTGCTGGGAACCGCAGTGGATGTAATCGACCACTATATTACGGGCAATCTCGGCGCACCTTTTCTGCACGGCAACACTTATCTGGCATTCTCATTCTTAAACGAACTCGGCGGCGTGATGCTCATAGCAGGCGTAATCATAGCTGCCATCAGGAGATACGTTCAGAAGCCGGAAAGGCTGGATACTATCCTCGAAGACACCACCGCTCTAAGCCTCATCTTCATAGTGGTAGTCACAGGATTCATCGCCGAAGGACTGCGCATCCTGGTCACAGCAGACCATTTCGCCACACTGCCCATAATGACCTGGGAGAAATGGTCCTTCTTGGGCTACGGTTTCGCTAAAGCCTTCGAGGGCGGCAGCAACCTTACGGGCTGGTATCAGGGTTTATGGTGGTTCCACTCCGTTCTGGTCATAGGCGCCATCATCTACGTCTCCCTGGCATTTAACAGGCTGACTCACATCATCGTATCACCTATAAATGTGTTCTTCAGGTCGCTGGGGCCTAAAGGCGCTCTGAAAAAAATCGACCTCGAAAATACTGAGACATTCGGCGCTTCCAAAATCCAGGACTTCACCTGGAAAGATTTGCTGGATATGGATTCCTGCACGCGCTGCGGCAGATGTCAGGACAACTGCCCTGCCCATCTCAGCGGCAAACCGCTTTCTCCCAAAAAGGTGATACAGGACTTGAAAGCCGTCTTGAATGAGAAAGGCCCCGCCCTACTTAAAGCTAAAGCCCCTGTGGCTACCGCCGAAAAGCCTGAAGAAGGCGCAAACCCGGGAAAATGCGACAACCCCGGTGAAACCGCCGAACGCAAGATGATTGGCGACATCATAACCGAGGACGTAATCTGGGCATGCACTACCTGCCGCGCCTGCCAGGAGCAATGCCCTGTCTTCATCGAGCCTATCAATAAGATAATAGAGATGCGGCGCAACCTCGTCCTGGAGCAGACCCAGTTCCCCGAGACCGCTATGGGAGCTTTGCGCAGCATGGAGCAGAGAGGTCACCCCTGGCGCGGCACCATGGCTACGAGAACCGACTGGGCGGACGGTCTGGGCATCAAGCCGCTGTCCGATAACAAAGAGGTTGATATACTGTACTGGGTCGGCTGCACCGGAGCGCTTGAAGAGCGCAACATGAAGGTGGCGACCTCGGTAGGAAAGGTTCTGAAGGCTGCCGGAGTCAACTTCGGCTTCCTGGGCAACGAAGAGACCTGCTGCGGCGAACCTGCCCGCAGAATCGGCAACGAGTACCTCTTCCAGACGCTGGCGCAGCAGAATGTCGAGTTGCTCAACAGCTACGGCGTGAAGAAGATTGTCACCTCCTGCCCCCACTGCCTTAACACGCTCAAGAACGAATACCCGCAGTTCGGAGGCAAGTATGAGGTGGTGCATCACACTGAGTTTATCGCCGACCTCGTCAAACAGGGCAAACTGAAAATCACCCGCAAGCTGGAGAAAAAGGCTACCTATCACGACTCCTGCTATCTGGGCAGGTACAACGACATATACGAGGCACCTCGGGAAATCCTGCGTTCCGTGAGCGCATCAAGCCCGCTGGAGATGCAGAGGCACTCGACCAAGGGCTTTTGCTGCGGCGCCGGCGGCGGCAGGATGTTCATGGAGGAGCAGATAGGCAGACGTATCAATCAGATGCGCACCGAGGAAGCGCTCAAGACCAGCGCCGAGGTGCTGGCTTCCGCCTGTCCCTACTGCCTCCAGATGTTCGAGGACGCCATCAAGGCGCTCGAAGCTGAGGGCAAGATTAAGGCGATGGACCTGGCTGAGATAGTGGCAACATCACTGGAATAGGAATTGTAGGGGCGACCCGGCGGGTCGCCCCTACCTTATAAACCCCAGAATCTTGATGCGCAGGTAGCCGCAAATCCCCCACAGAATATAAAAGGGGACCTTCCACTGTTTGAGCATGCGCGAGTATTGCCTTGTGAACCTGGGGAACTCCAGAGCAAACGTCAGCCATGCCCTGAGAAGCTGTCGCTTGCCGAAATGCTTGTCCATGAAGAGGAACTGACCCCTCGCCGCATAGTAAACAGGCAGCTCCTTGAGCCTTTCCCTCTTTTCAGCCCCGAAACCCTTGTGCCATATCTTCGATGACGGAACGAAAACCACCTTGAAGCCCTTCTTGGCGGCGCGTACCGAGTAGTCGGCATCCTCCCAGCCGAAGAAGAACCTTTCATCGAGCAGCCCCACATTCTGCAACACATCCTTCGATAAAAACATGAAACAGCCGCAAATCCAATCGACCTCTGTTACCTCCTCATACTTGCCCTGTTCCTTCTCCCCGCTGCCCCGTATCGGCGTCCTGCCCGTCCTGTAATCTATCACGCCGCCGGCAAACCATATCACCTCGGGCAGCTCGTAGCAGTAAATCTTGCCTCCGGCAATCCCCACCTTCTTATCGCCCTCGGCGACCCTGACCACCGCCTCCAGAAAGTCCGGGGCGACCACCGTATCATTGTTTAACAGCGCAACGTAATCCGCCCCTCTGGACAGAGCGTCCTCAATCCCGATATTGCACCCGCCGGCGAAACCGCGGTTCTTGCCATTGGCAATCAGCCGCACGGAATCGCCGAATCTCTGCCTCAATAGATTGACATCGTCCCCCTGAGACCCGTTGTCAACCACTATAATCTCGCAATTCGGGTAGGTAACTTTTTTGAGGGAGTCAATGCACCCGGCGGTGTCGTTGAAATTGTTCCAGTTTACGATTACTACCGAGACTTTAGGGAATGACATTTCTTTCGACTCTTAGCCCGCTTCCTTGCCACTGCAATTATATATCCGGACGACATACGTTCGTCGTTGATAAATCCATGTACACTGTAATTGGAGCGGTCGACCGAGTTGTCCGCCAGCCTGACATCGCATTGCCCGTAGAACGTGACCCCGGCAAAATAACGGCTCAGCAAGCGATGGAACTCATCAGGCCAGAACTCCTTGACATGGAAGGTATTTATCGGCTTCTCCAGATGCGGCGAGAAAATCCGCCGGTTGGGAGTAGAGCAGATTAGCATCCCGCCCGCTTTAAGTACCCGGCGGCACTCGGAGAGAAACTGCCCGTATTTTCTGATATGCTCAATCGTCTCGAACGATACGACCGCATCGAACGAATCGTCCGCAAAGGGCATTTTGGTGCCGTCGGCGCAGATAAAACTAATCCTCCCGTTGCTGCCGAACCGCTCCCGGGCGTAGCCGATTGCCTCCGGAGACAAATCCACGCCTACGCATTTCTTTGCGCCCTTCTCCGCCACATAGCTCAGCCCGTACCCTGTGCCGCAGGCTACATCGAGCACCGTCTTATGCCGCGTCAAACCGGCAGCGAACATATATCTGTAAATATGCTCATCGTAGATTGCCTGAGGGGTCTTATCGGGCACCACACGTTCGCCGGTGAATTCCATGTCGGTTCTGCACATCGCCGATTCCGCTATATTCTATCACAAACAGGAGTCCGGATTGTAATTTGCGATTTGAATTTTGCATTTTCCACTCTGCAATTTTCAATTTGAACTTTGAAGTTTCTCTCTGTGGACAACAGCTCCGAAAAGGGTTATATTCTCAGCAAAGGCCGTCCCGGAGCTTCCCTTAGAAATCAACGTTCGATTTATCAAGGAGGCATCATGGATAACAAGAAGGCGGAGGAAATAAAGAAAAAGGCCGAGGCAGATGCCGTTAAAATGCTCAAAGAAGCCGAACAAAAAGGGCGCCAGATTATCGAAGAGGCAATGAAGAAGGCAGACGCCGAGACTGCCAGGGCGCTCAAAGATGCCGAACAGAAGGGACGCCAGATTATCGAAGAGGCAATGAAGAAGGCCAATACCGAGTCCACCAATACAATCAAAGAAATAGAGCAAAAAGCACGCCAGATTATCGAAGAAGCCAAAAAGAAAGCCGAATCGGAGGCAAATAGAACGCTCAAAGACGCCGAGCAAAAATCCCGACAGATCGTCGAAGATGCCAGAAAGAAAGGCGAATCCCAGCACAGGACGGCGAAGCCGGCAGACCTCGACCGGAAAGGCAGCCAGCTCATGGAGGAAGCCAGCCAAAAAGCCCTGGCTGCGGAACAAAAAGCCCAGGACCTCATCAAAGAAGCCGAGGAAAGGGCACAGAAAATCAAAGGCCCCGCCGAAGAGGAGGCCGAACGCATAATAGAGGAGGCCAACCGCAAGTCTCTAGCCGCCGAACAAAGAGCTCAAGAGATTGTCAGACAGAGCAAAAACGATTCCCTAAACGCGAAGGCGGCTGCCGAGCAAGAAGCTCAGCGAATAATAGGGGAAGCCAGAGAAAAAATCGCCACGGCAGAACGCAAGGCACAAAAAATCGTCATTCTGGCGGAGACGAAAGCACAGGAAATCAGAATACCTGCAGAACAAGAGTCAAAGCGCATTATCGATACAGCTAACGAAAAACTCACAGCAGCCGAACAGCAGGCAAAGGATATCATCAAATCAGCCGAAGAAAGAGCACTTACGGCAGTAGACGAAATCAGGACTGCAATCGAACAAAAAGCAAAGGAACAGATAAGTGAGAAAATGGCTGCAGCAGAGCACAGAGTTCAGGATGTCCTGAGAGCTGCTGAGGAAAATGCCAGGAGACAGGCGGCCGATATCGTCGCTGAGGCTCAGATAAAAGTAAAGGTAGAGGCACACCAAAGAATCGCTAACGCGGAGCAGCAAGCACTGGAAATACCCAAGAAAGCACAATCGAAAGCAGATGCAATTGTAATAGCTGCCGAGAAAAAGGCTGAATGGATAGTCAACGAAGCAAGAGAAAAGGCTGAGGAAAAAGCCAAGTTTGGCGTCGATGAAGTCATCGCTGAAGCGGAGCGGAGAGCTGAGCAAAAAGCCAGGGAGAAAATCGACCTGGCGGAACAAGAGGCTCAGGACATCCTCAAAACAGCAGAACAAAAGGAAGAGCAAGCAATGGCAGAGGCAGACAGGATTACCGCTGAAGCCGAGCGGAGAGCGAATATTCGAACACAGGAAAAAATCACTGCGGCTGAGCGCCAGGCCAAATCTATACTTAGAGACGCCGAAGACAAAGCTGAGACCTCGAAAGCAACCGCAGAGCAGAAAGCAGGCAGAATTCTGGCCGAAGCCAAACAGAAACTGTATGAGACCGAGCGCCAGGCTCAGGATATATTCAGAGATGCCGAAGAAAAGTCGAGAGAAATCAAGTCCGCCGCTGAAAGAGAAGCAAACAAGATTGCTAATGAGGCGAAACAAAACGCCGAGACAGCAGATCAGCAGATTCATGAGATAATCAGAGAGACAGAGAGGAAATCAGAGACAATCAGAACGGGCGCACAAAAGGATGCCAACAGGATTATCGAAGAAGCAAAGGACAAAGCTGATAGAGAAGCGAGAGCCGAAGCAAACAGAATCATTTCGGAAATCAAGCTGAAAGCAGAAAAATCTGTGCAGGACAAGATAGGAGCGGCAGAGCAAAAAGCTCAAGATATAATCAGGGAAGCCGAAGGCAAAGCCCTCGGCATCAAGGTTCTCGCCGAGCAAGAAGCAGATGCAACCATTAACCGCGCCAAAGAGAAAAGTGGGGAAAAAACGAAGGCGGAATTAGAGGCTATGGTTGCCGAAGCCGAGCGTCGTGCAGAGCACAGGCTCAGGGAAAAGGCAGACTCCATCAGTGCACTTGCCAGGAAAGAAGCAGACAGGATTATTGCCGAAGCCAGAGAGAGAGCTGAGAAAGCCGTCCTGGTCTTTAAAGAAGAAGCGGAACAACTAACGAATAAAAGCGCTAAAATCAATGAAAGCGATTTGAAAAACATGATTCAAACTTTCCAAGAGAGACTTCTCTCTTTCTCAAGCAATACCGAGAGATTATCAACTCCGCTGAATGTCCATAAGACAAACGATGCCGCCCAACCGGCACGGTCTGAGGCTGCTAAGAAAGGTGAATATAAAGAAATAGGGCAAGAGGCGAAAGACCAGCAGACTCTACCCGCTGAAACCGCACAACTGAAACCAGGCGTTTATAAGGGCACTGTAGAAATCGCCATCCCGCCCCCTATAGGTTTGGACCGGATGCTCCAACTTCATAAACATCTGAAGCAGACACCAAATATAGAGGTCTTGAACCTTGGAGGCTCTGTGGACAAGGGTATCACCATCAGATTGCTTCTGGAAAATCCCATGCCTATTCTCAAAGTACTCGGCGGACTTCCGGAGGTCAAGTCGGTTTCCGATGAACCTCCCGGCGACAATAAGCTAGTTCCCTCGCGGCAGTCCCCCGAGGACGATCCCGTCCGAAGAATCCTGGTCATTACCAAAGAATAGCCCTTTAGAGATGCCTCTGCTTAGAAAACTACCGTCTTTACGCCATGTAACAGGTTCAACCTCTTTGAGCTTCTTCATCCCAGGGAAAATCTTTTCTAATAAAGCCGCCTTGCCGTGAGCCTGTTCGGAGCGTTTCAGCGCCTCCTGCAGCCTCCCTTTTATCTGAGGCGGAGCTTTCTCAATAACCTGTGACAGTACGTTTTTCTGTTTGGAAGTTAAAACAGTCAATCTGTTAATCGTATCTTTTCCTGCTGGCTTGTGCTTGATAATTAACTCGATTGCATGGTCAGTTTCTACATTCATCCCCTCAAGAATCGACTGTGGGATAGTTCGATTCGTCTCCGTCAATGCCTCAATTTCATTAAGTCTCCTCTGAGCCATCTTAATATGGAAGCTCGCCTTAGCTTCGCTGCCGAAGGTAAAGAATCCCTGTACCTTCTCGGTTGTTGTCTTAACCGGATAGAGCATATCGCCCGGCAGGCTGCTGGCAGATGCTGTCACCGTACCTGCGCCGACCAGGAATAAAACCAGAATCACCGTAAACGCCATCGCCAGCCGCTGCTGCCATCTCCGTAGCGGCACTCTGCTCTCTGATTTCCTGCCGGTTTTTTCCTGAAGTGCCGAGAGGAACCGATACTTTGCCAGCCTCTCGAACT
>VGNW01000106.1 GCA_016865955.1 Chloroflexota bacterium
GATGAGCACGGCAAGCTGGATGCGCTGCGGCCTCCCGAACTCGATAAGGGCGTCCATGGCAGCGCGAATGCTCCTTCCCGTGAACAACACATCATCGACCAGAATAACATTCTTGCCTGTGACGTTGGTGGGGATATCGCTGGGACGAATCACGGGCGGCGATTCCAGGTACTGCAGGTCATCTCGATGCAGACCGATATCGAGCGTGCCCACGGGGACATCCTCATTCTCGGCGCTCTTTATCACCGCTGCGATACGCTGAGCCAGGGGAACACCGCGAGTATGTATCCCTATAATCACCAGGTCGGTGCAGCCGCCGTTGTTCTCCAGCACCTCATGCGCGATGCGCACCAGCGCTCGCCTTATCTCCTCGGCAGTCATAATTACCTTTTCGGGCATAAAAAAACCTCCACCTTCAAAAAGGCAGAGGGTTACACTCCTGATTATATTTGCTCAGGTTTCGGGCTGCCATCGCCCCTCCCTTTCCAGTCTCACCGGACTGAGTTAAAGGTTTAACCTGCGAAGCATTATAACACCTTACCCGGGGATTGGCAAGAGCATTTTGCAATTTTCACTTTGCATTTCTTAGTTACTGCCCTTTCAGCTTCCTTATCGCCCTGGGCAGAACCGGCAGCAGGTCGCTGGCTACCATGCCAGCATCGCCCAGTTCCGCTTTGACTGCATCTCCCGCCATGCTGTGGAGATACACGCCGCAGCAGGCTGCATCGAATGGAGAAAGCCCCTGGGCCAGCAGGCCGGCGATTGTCCCGGAAAGCACATCCCCCGTTCCCGCTGAAGCCAGTCCGGGGTTAGCTGACGGATTAAGCTTCGCCCTGCCATCAGGCGCCGCAATTACGGTGTACGCCCCCTTGAGCACCACCACCTTCCCCCACTCCGCCGCCGACCCCCGCGCTATCTTCAGCCGTTCCGCCTGCACATTCGTCACAGTCAGGCCCGTCAGCCTCGCCATCTCGCCGGGATGCGGGGTGAGTATCGCCTGATAGTCCATCTTCTGCCACCATTTGTTTTGCTTCGCCAGCGCGTTCAGGGCGTCGGCGTCCAGCACAACGCCCCGCGGCATGATAGGGGCGAGCGAGAAGAGGGTATCTCTGATGAACTTCGCTGTGGATTCGTGCTGTCCCATGCCGCATCCCATGAGCAGGACATCGTACTCCCTGAGCTGCTCCACGAAAACAGGAGCTACCTCGGCGCTGACAACCCCCGGCTCGGCTTCAGCCAGAGGCGCGTAGGTTACCTCGTTCAGCTTCGTTGCTAATATGGGTTGGAGGCTGCGCGCCGTGGCAAGCGTAACCAAACCCGCCCCCACTCTGGTAGCGGCAGCGCAGGCGAGATAGGCTGCGCCGATGTAGTTCACCGAACCCGCAGAAGCCAGCACCTTGCCGAAGCTGCCCTTGTTGGCGTCGAGGGGCCTCCGCGGCAGCACCGACCTGACCCACTCCGAAGTGATAAGCCCGGTCTTAATATCTTCAGCCAGATTTCGCGGTATGCCGATGTCAGCCACTATCAGCCTGCCCACCCTCTCCGCACCGGGGAAGCTGAACAGGCCCACCTTGGGGTATCCCAGAGTGATAGTAACATCAGCAGTGAGACAGGCAGGGTCGATAGCGCCGCTATCGGCGTCCAATCCGGAGGGGAGGTCAAGTGCAACCACCATAAGCTGCGGGCGGCTCTGCTTCGCCTTCCTGACCTGCTCCGCTAGCTCCCTGATTGCGCCCTGAAGAGGACGGAGCGTGCCCGTGCCGAACAGGGCATCGATTACTATTTCGGATGAGGCAAGGGCTTCTTTCAATCTGGACATGCCCTCGTCTTTTTCAATATCGACGGATGAAAAGCCTCTTTCCTGAAGCAGCTTGTAGTTCTTGTCGTCTTCGGTACGGCGCTTGTACAGGAACAGGCTGACCTCGGCATCCCATTCATAGAGGTGGCGCGCCGCCACCAGACCGTCGCCGCCGTTATTGCCCGGCCCGCACAAAATCACGATGGGGCAGCCGGCAACGCTGCCGCCGCGGAGCTTGCCGACCTCCTCCGCAACCGCCAGACCAGCGTTTTCCATGAGCATGTCCAGCGATACGCCGGCTTCAACGGACCTTTGCTCCAGCCTGCGCATCTCTTCGGTAGTAACCAGCCTCAAGTCGTTCCTCCTATCACAGTGGCGATGGCGTACTCCCGGCTGTGGGAAAGGCTGATGGCGAGTTCATTCATGCCGAGCTTCTGCGCCCTGCGGCGCGCCCTGCCGTGAAGGTAAAGCAGCGGTGCATTGCGTTTATTGCGCAGAACCTCGATGTCTCGCCAGGAGACACCCCTTCTGCCCGTGCCCAGCGCCTTCATCACCGCCTCCTTGGCAGCGAACCTGACGGCAAGCTCAGGCACCCGGTTTCGGCACAGCTCAAGCTCAGCTTCGGTATAAACCCGCTTGAGGAATCTCTCACCGTAGCGGTTCACGGCGCGCTGCACGCGCTCTATCTCGATTATATCCACGCCGAGATGATACATCGCCTCAATTAAAAGCGAAAATTTGTGCTTAGAAGTATACCATAATAAAGGCAGCGGGACTATAACACCGGCGTCATATCCCTAAGGTTGACTTCCGCGCAGATTATTGCTAGACTGAGCGGGGTTCGGGCAAGATGCTCCCCATACCTGTCTTCAAACTCCAATAACATCTAGACCAAATATCACACAAAGGGGTAGAGTATGCCAGAGAAAAAGAAGCTGCAAGGACCCGTCCTGAAATCTCGTCCTGAAGGACTCGTCCTGAAATCTCGTCCTGAAGGACCCGTCCTGAAATCTCGTCCTGAAGGACCCGTCCTGAAATCTCGTCCTGAAGGATTCCTGCCCAAGTATCGAGTGCTCGACCTGGCTAACGAGAAGGGCGCCTACTGCGGCAAACTTCTCGCTGACCTCGGAGCTGAGGTGATAAAGGTGGAACCCCCGTGCGGGGATAAGATGAGGCTCCGGGGTCCTTTTTTTAAGAACGAGGTTCACCCCGAAAAGAGCCTGTTCTTCCTCTATTTCAATACCAGCAAGGGTTCGATTACTCTGGATATCGAGAACCCTGCCGGTAAGGAAATCTTTATAAAGCTGGTTAAAACCGCCGATGTCGTGGTGGAGAGCTTCCCCGTAGGTTATCTCCGCAGTCTAGGACTCGATTACCCTAAACTGAAAAAGATCAACCCCAAACTGGTGCTGACCTCCATCACACCGTACGGTCAGAAGGGACCGCTGAGCGGCTACAAAGCCGAGGACATCAATATCTTTGCCATGAGCGGCTATATGCAGCTTGTGGGCGAGCCCGACCAGGCGCCGCTGGTGCTCGGCGGCGAGCAGACCTTTTACCCCGGCTCGCAGTATGCCGCCGTGGGCACGATGGCTGCCCTGTTCTATCGCGACAATGTCTCGAAAAAAGGACAGCACGTGGACGTGTCCATGCAGGAGGCTATGATTAGCTACTGGCAGGAGCAGACTCCGGTCCCCATGTGGCAGAAGACGCAGGAGAACAACACGCGCGTGGGCGCAATGGACGCCATGGTCACGCCCTGCGGCCTCTATCCCTGCAAAGACGGTTGGATATCGCTGTGTGTTGTGACGCCGCAGGAGTGGGACGCCCTTTCACAGTGGATATACGAGGTAACAGGCAATGCCGAGGTGCTCAAAGACGAGTACAAAGGCGGACTCATCTCCCGCATGCCCGTCCGCGATATGGTTAACGTGCTGGTTATGGAATTCACCGATAAACTGACGGGACGCGAAATTTTCCTGGAGGGGCAGAAGAGGAAAGTAGTGGTTATGCCTGTGAACGACGTGCCCTCCCTTGTTAATGATACCCAGCTTGGTTCGCGCAACTTCTGGGTGACACTGGACCATCCTGTGGTGGGCAAGCTGAAGTATCCTAAAGGCGCGCTGTACAGCGATGCCATCGGCGCTCCTGCCAGAGCGGCGCCGCTGCTCGGTGAGGACAACGAGAGAATCTATTGCGGCGAGTTGAAATACAGCAAGGAAGACCTTGCTGTGCTGCGCACCACAGGCGTAATCTAAACCACTTCAAAAAGCGTAAAGGGAGGATAAAGCCATGGCGAAAAAGGCTCTGGAAGGCGTGAGAGTCATAGAGTTCGGTCTTTACATAGCACTGCCTCTGGCGACAAGAATGCTGGCTGCGCTGGGCGCCGAGGTTATCAAGGTCGAGACGCTTACGGCTCTCGATATGTCCTGGTACGGCCCCATGTATGCGCCGGGCTGTCTCCAGCTCGAATACCGTCCCCTCAAACGCAACGTCACGCTGGATGTCCGCCAGCCCAGAGGCAAGGAGATCATGGAGGAGCTCATCAAGAAGAGCGATGTCTATATGACCAACCTGGGAGAAGGCGCTCTGGCAAAGTACGGGCTTCCCTTCAAGCATGTGCAATCACTGAAGAAAGGCCTCATCGTTTTATGGCAGACCGGGCTGGGCAGCGTAGGTCCCTATGGAGGCTTCAAGGCTTACGGCAGGCTGATGCAGCACGCCTGCGCCATATCCACCATGGGCGGAACTCCCGATAATCTCGGCGTAGCCAATATCTCCTATTCCGACTACCACACCTCGATGTTCAACGCCCTGGCGGTAATAGGAGCGCTGGAAAGGAGACGCCGCACCGGCGAGGGCTGCTTCATCGAGTGCCCTATATACGAATCCGGCGTGGTCACAGTTGGCCCCGCCTTGCTGGACTACCAGTCAAACAAGGTCGTCCCGGAGCGCCGTCAGAACCGGCACCGCTACTTTGCCCCTCACGGAGCCTACCCCTGCCAGGGCACGGACAGATGGTGCACCATCGCAGTGACTAACGAGGAGGAATGGAAGGCGTTCTGCAAGGTAATCGGCAACCCTGCCTGGGCGAAGTCGCCTAAATTTAGCACAGCTCCCGATAGGGTGAAGAACGCTCAAGAGCTGGACAGCCGGATAGGCAAGTGGACATCGACGCGAGATGCCTACGATGTTATGAAGAAGATGCAGAAGGCAGGAGTTCCATCGGGTATCGTGTCCAAGGGAGAGGACCTCGATAAGAGCGAGCACCTCAAGAGCCACGGGTTCTACTATGAGACCGAGTACTACTCCGCCGACTTCGAGAAACCCGGCATGGAGTGGCCCGTGGCGGGGACGACGGTAACCTGGAAAGAGCCGGTCTATCTTTCGGATACCCCCTGCGGGTTCGGCCCTATGCACAAGGTCGGGCAGGACAACGACTATGTCTACGGCAAGCTGCTCGGTATGTCACAGTCTGAGATCAACAAGCTCACCGAGGAAGGCGTATTTAAATAAGCACTCAGCGGTCAGCTATCAGCGTTCAGTTCTAAGGGCCTACTGAAGGCTGAAAGCTGATAGCCGTTTGCTTCCTAACATTTTTATTTTCAAGATTAAGAAGGAGGACCGATAATGGCACCAAAGTCAAAGAAACTGACCAACCCCAAGGCAATCGACATGGAATGCCTGATGTGCACCAAAGAAGGTGCGCTCAGCAAGGACCCCGCGTTTGTTGAGATGCTGGCTGCATATTTCAAGACACTGGGGTTGCGCGAAAAGACCGAGGGCGAAATGGCGCAGGACTGGCGCGATGCCGGCGTCCAGGTGGTAATTATGAGCCAAACCCATAAATTGTTCGGCTTTACCGAGTTTGAGCAGATACAAGAAAGGCACAACTATATAGGCCAGCTCAAGAAGGACTACCCGGATGTCGTGCTGGGCTTCTGGGTCGGACTTCAACCCGATCTTCTCGGAATCTGGAAGTGTTTAAAAGAAGTCGAGAGATGCATCAAGGATCTAGGAAGCTTCGGCGTTTTCGTTTCCGGAATGCAAGGGACTCCAGCCAACGACAAGATGTGGTGGCCCTTCTACGACCTGTGCCAGGATGCCGGTGTGCCCATTAAGATTTCAGTCGGCGCAACTGCCGGCGGCGCGGGGCAGGGCGGTGGAATGGGCATAAAGCTTTCAACTGAGAAACCGATCCCGAATATAGACGATGTCGCCGCTTTGTTCCCCAATCTGACGGTAATAGGACATCATTACCCCTTCCCCTGGATAGATGAGATGGTAGCAATAATGATTCACAAGAACAATGTCTACTGCGAGGTACACGGCTGGCGTCCCAAGTATTTCCATGACAACTTCAGGAGAGAATTAAACACCCGTGTCAGGAACAAAATTATGTTCGGCTCGGATTACCCCTTCTTCCCCTATGCCACGCTGTTCGAAGACTGGGAGGCGAGCAACTACAAGCCCGAGGTGCTGCAAAACGTATATCTCAACACAGCCCGCAAGATACTGGGGCTGGGAAAATAACCAGACGACTAAACTGGGGTGGTCTGGAGCATCTGCTCCAGCGTTATAGCCAGAATCTGTAGGTCGGGTTTCCTAACCCGACCAATCGTGAGCAGGCAGGTTAGGAAACCTGCCCTTGAAACGGAGGTTTCAAATGGAATTCAGTTTCACGCCGGAACAGGAGCAACTGCGCAAAGAAGTAAGAGCGCTGCTGCAAAAAGAGGTCACAGAGGAAGCAAGGCTCGACTTCAAATATGACCGCCCGTACAGCGCCGATACCTGGAGGCTGCTGCGCAAGCTGGGCGAGAAGGGCTGGCTCTGCCCGCTCTATCCCAAAGAGTGGGGGGGCATGGCAGCCTCTCCGCTGGACAACTATGTCATTCAGGATGAGCTGTCCATGGCTTTCGCCCCGACTCCCTTCGCCGTGATCAGCGCTATGGTGGTAGGACCCACACTGCTGATACATGGCAACGAGGAGCAGAAAAAGAAATACCTGCCCATGATAGCGCACGGCGAGGTCGAGTTCTCCATGGGCTACACCGAGCCGGGGTCAGGCTCAGACCTCGCCTCGCTCAGCCTCAAGGCGGAGGACAAAGGCGATTACTTCCTGCTCAACGGGCAGAAGATGTTCAGCACCAAGGCTGACTTCGCCCACTACGGCTGGGTGGCAGCCCGAACCGACATGGAGAACCCTAAGAAGCATAAAGGCATCTCGCTTTTCATCATAGACCTCAAGAATACCAAAGGTCTCACCATCCGCCCCATATATAACATGAGCGGCTATCATTCCACCGAGGTTTTCTACGACGATGTCAAAGTCCCCAAGGAGAACCTGGTCGGTGACTTGAATAACGGCTTCTTCATCATAGGTGCTGCGCTGCTATTCGAACGGGCAGTCACGGTAAGCGGATTCCATCGCGCGCTGGAGAAGCTCACAGAGTATGTGAAGGAGACCAAACGCAACGGCAAGCCGCTGTCAGCCGACCCCCTGATCAGGCACAAGCTCGCTGAGATGGAGATGAAGTTCGCCGTGACCAGGGTCCTGTCTTACCGTCTCTCCTGGATGCAGGTGCATAAGATGTTCACACTTACCGAGGTCGCCATAACCAAGTTGCTCAGCACTGAGACGGTTTACGACCTGGCACATACCGGCATGCAGATACTGGGACACTACGGCGAGCTCGTGCCCGGCTCGAGGTGGGCAGAGCTTCAGGGGTGGTTTGCCCATATGTACCAGGAGGCGCCGCACTATAAGATTGCCGGCGGCACTTCGGAGATTCAGAGACAGATTCT
>VGNW01000107.1 GCA_016865955.1 Chloroflexota bacterium
TACAATAATTCAGTTATTGCTATGGGGCGTCCCGCCGAGTATCTGTTGCTGAAGTCTTCTCGAGCCAGAAGCTGAGCCACAGTGAACTTACTGGTGAGCCTGATGACATCGGCGAGGTTGAACTTGCCGAACCACTCGCTCTGCCAGCAGACCTCCGTCTTCTCTTTGTCCACGACCTTGAAGAACTGCTGCATATAGGTCTCGGCGTTGGCACGCACTTCCTCCGCCGATAGCATGGGGCGCGTCTGAGACATGCCGCTGGGGTCGCCTATCTGGGCAGTCCAGTCGCCCACGATGAGTATGACCTGATGCCCTAATTCCTGAAACTGGCGCAGCTTCCTCATCCCAACCACATGCCCCATGTGGATGTCGGGGCGGCTGGGGTCGAAGCCCATCTTGAGCCGCAGCTTCTTGCCTGCGTCGAGCTGTCGCCTCAGCTCTTCCTCAACTATTATCTCAGCGACGCCGCGCTTCAATATGAACTCAAGTCTTTTATCAGACATTTTTCGCTCCAGCCAGAGGTCTCTTCAATATTGCTCTGGAATGTTCGACATCCTTGCCGATCTGCTCTGTCAACTCCTCCGGCGAGGCAAATTTGATTTCATTCCGCAGATGTTCCACCAGCTCAATGGTTAGATTCTCGCCGTAGATGTCCCTGTCGAAATCCAAGATGAATACCTCTATACTGCGCTCCCCTGCACCGAAGGTCGGCCTTTTGCCGATATTGGTCACCGATTGATACACCTCGTCTCCGATATGAGCCAGGGTAGCATAGACACCGTCGTGGGGCAGCGCCTGCTCGGAGTCTACATCTATATTAGCCGTGGGAAAGCCCAGTACGCGCCCGCGCTCCACACCGCTCACCACCGCACCGCTCAATTTGAAGTACCTGCCCAGCAGCTTGTTCGCCAGCTTCATATCGCCGTGGCTCAGAGCCTCTCTGACCGCTGTGCTGCTGACCAGCGAGCCTTCAATCGTTAAAGGTTTCACTACATCCACCGTGAAGCCGAGCTCGCTGCCCAGAGATTGCAAAACTTCCGCATTCCCTTCCCTTTTATGACCTAAAGCGAAATTGGGGCCGATAACCAGTCCCTTCATGCGCAGATACTGCCTGAGATAGTTAACAAAATCGCGGGCGCTGATTGCCGCTACTTCAGTATTAAAAGTGATAGGAACAACCAGGTCGATCCCCAGGCTTTTGAGCAAACTGACCCGCTCCTCGACAGTGGTCAGGCGAGCCAGGCTGGCTCGGTGCGATAGAACAGCTTTCGGGTTGCGATTGAATGTCACTACGCCGCTGAGCAGTTTACTTCTGGCAGCTTCTTGAGTCAGCTTCCCCAGGAGATGTTTGTGCCCCAGGTGGACTCCATCGAAAACCCCTACGGCAAGCAGGGTATCACGCTGAGGTTTGACGATAGATAGCTCGGATACTATTTGCACGTTCTTCAGTTTAAAGCGATGAGATTAACAAAGTGATATTGTAGGACAACCGCCGAGTTACGTCAAGAAAACCGCGACGGAGTAATTAAAAGCTACCGCAATTTAATTTTTTCGTTATTCCATATCGCAAAACCTCAGGAACTCCCTATGGTGTGAGCTTGACACAAGCTTCGACCATTGCTAAACTATATTAAAGGGCTAATTTCAGCGATGACGCTGATTCGTATACGATACGCAAATAGAGGCATGCCTGAACTTCTTTGCGAGTATCAGGCAAGCCTCTATTCTTGGTAAACCAATAAACAAGAGAGGAGCAATCGAAAGTGGCTGTAATTGAACAATTCCAGGAGGTGCTGGCAAAAAGGCACCAGTACGCCAAAGATTGGAAAGCGAAACATAACCGCAAAGTTATCGGCTGGCTTTGCTCCTACGCTCCTGTGGAGATTATGTATGCCTCAGGCATGCTCCCGGTGCGAATCCTGGGCAGCCACGAGGTACAGGATGTCACCGACAGATACCTTTTCCCCACAGTCTGCCCGTTCTCCCGCGATGCCCTGGCTCAAGGCTTAAAAGGGAGATACGATTACCTGGATGGAATAACCATGGCGCGTACCTGCTCCCACGTGCAGGGCACATTCGATAACTGGAAAAACTATATTCCCACCCCGCTCAAGTACTACATATGGATGCCGAACCATTTACAAAGCCCCAGGGCAAAGCCCTTGCTGGTACAGGAATATAAATCGTTTGTTCAAGCGCTGGAGAAATTTACGGGGAAAAAGATTACCGACCAGGACCTTGATAAAGCTATAGAGCTGTATAATATCAACCGCAAGCTGATGAAGCAGGTCTACGAGTTCAGAAAGCAGGAGGAGCCGCCCATTACCGGCACCGAGTGTATGGAGATGGTTGTAGCCAGCCAGTTGATGGATGTGGCAGAGCACAATAAGCTGCTGGAACAACTGCTCAAGGAGCTGCCTCATAGAAAGCTCGAACGCAATGCCGGAGTACGCCTGATGATGGTAGGCAGCGAGATGGATGACATCGTGTTCGTTAAGATGATGGAGACGCTTAACTGCACTGTCGTTATTGACGAACACTGTACCGGAAGCCGCTATTTCTGGGATGAAGTTAAGCCTGAAAAAGACCGCCTGGCAGCCATCGCAGCCCGGTACATAGAACGCTGGCCCTGCCCCGCTGTGTCCGCTGATTTCGAGACCAGGGGCAACCGCGTTCTCAAACACGCCAAGGACTGGAACGTTCAGGGAGTGCTTGTCTACCAGCAGAAATTCTGCGACCCGCATGAATTCGACATCCCCTGGCTGCTTAAGAATTTCAAAGACAACAATATACCTACCCTTGTTCTCGAGTTCGACGTCACTATCCCCTTCGGCCAGTTCCGCACCCGGATCGAGGCCTTCCTGGAGATGCTTGAACTCGAATTAGTATAAGAGCACGTTCATTACTGATAAATAGAGCGGAGGCAAACAAAGAATGACAGTTAAAACAAAGTATAAGACCAAGCCTCTGGATTGCTGGCAGTGGGGCAAGGAGCTGAGGCTTGAGGCTTACCGAGACCTGACCAGCGGACACGAGCAGGGTAAAATCCTCGTTCTGGGCTGCGCCGCCACACCCTACGGCATGCTTGCCGGACTCGGCGATTTCGTCTTCCTAGCCGGCGAACCTTACGGGGCAAGCGTGGCAGCGGACCCGCCTGTCTCGATACCCGCTATGGAGTGCTACGAGGCTAAGGGGTATGCCCGCGATATGTGTGGCTACATGCGTAATTTCCTGGGCACCATGTTCCTGGATAAATACTATTTTACCGGAGGCCCCTTCCCCAAATTCGACTTCGCCTGGAGCGTCAGGCACTGTCCCGCAGGGCACCCGAAATGGCATCAAATAGTCTCCGAATACCAGGGCATCCCCATGTACTATGTGGACGATGAAACGATGCTGTCATCGGATGGCAGTCAGGAAGCCAGAATAGAGTATGTCGCCGGACAGTATCTGGACAGCATCGAATGGATGGAGAAGGTTACTAAAAGAAAATTCGACGACGGAAAAGCCATCGAGGCGATGCGCAACTACTTCTATAACGAAGCCTTGTGGGGCGAGATAAACCTGCTCAATGGCTCCATTCCGGCACCCATAGACATCAAGAGCATGTTCGCACTGATGCCCATATCCATGCTGAGAAGGCACGAGAAGGTGGCAACACAGTTCCTGGAGGCGCTCAGAGACGAGTTGAAAGACCGTATAGCTAATCAGATTGCCGCTGTCCCCAACGAGCACTACAGAATGTGCATGCTCACCCCGCCTCCGTGGAGCTTCCTCAAGGTATTCCGCTACCTGGAAAACTTCGGCGTGGTGTTTGTGGGCACCTATGTATATCTTATCAATTCAGGCGAGGTCAAGTTCCTGTATGACCAGGGCAAGGTAATACCGGCAACCGTTCCCGAGAAGCGCCCCGGCTGGAAGCAAATGAAAAACAGGGAGGACCTCTGCCGAACGGTGGCACGCTGGCGTGCCGAACATCCCTTCCAGTCTCATCTGGACACAAGGAAGAAAGAATACGTTATCATGTTCAAGCACTGGAAAGCTAACGCTTACCTGCTGCTGATAAATCGCGGCTGCATACCCATGACCACAAGCATGTACGACTTCCAGCGCGACCTCAACAAGCAGGGCATTCCGACATCGATGTTCGAAGGTAATTTCGCCGATTGCAGAGATATAGACGAGACCGGAGTGCTCGACAGATTGGAGACCTTCCTGGAAGGTCAGGGTATACACAAAATTACAGACTGAGTAAACAGACGGCCCAGTTAATTACCCAAGCTATAGCAGTGAGGTGAAAAAAATGATAACTGCAGGGATCGACGTCGGGGCCAAAACGATAAAGGTTGTTATTGTAAAAGATAACAAAGTCGTGGCCCACGCTATGAATCCAACAGGCTTCGAGCCGCTGGAGTCAGCCGAGAAGACCATGGATGAGGCTGCAAAGCAAGCCGGAATACAACGGAAAGACATAAATAAGATTTACGCCACGGGCGCCGGCAGAAAGAATATACCATTTGCCAACCACAATATTACAGAGGTCACTGCCGATGCCAAAGGTACAAATTATCTTCTCCCTTCGGTGAGAACAATTGTCGACATCGGTGCCGAAGAAGCTCGCGGCATAGCCAGCGATGCAGCCGGCAAAGTAATCGACTTCGCTAAAAACGACAAATGCGCTGCCGGTGCCGGCGCCTTTGTGGAAAGCATGTCCAGAGCTCTGGAAGTTACTGTGCCCCAGATGATTGAAATTTCGCATAAATCGACCAAAGAGGCACCGATAAATGCCACCTGCGCCGTTTTCGCCGAGTCCGAGGTTGTTTCACTCATACACTCCAAGATTGAGAAAGCCGATATTGCCAATGCTGTCCACGATGCTATCGCATCGAGAGTATGCTCAATGGTACGCAGAATACCCATAGAAAAAGACGTAGCTCTGGTCGGCGGGGTGGCTAACAACAGCGCCATCGTCGCAGCCATGAAAAAACATCTTGGCGTCGAAGTAGTCGTCCCGGAGAAGCCGGAGTTCGTGGGCGCTCTGGGAGCCGCTCTTCTGGCAGCAGCCTAATCGAGAAAGGGAGAACAAGATGACAACAGAGTTTTACAGATGGACAGAGAATACCTGGAGGTCTCCCGACATTGATTGGCACAAGGCAGAGACCATTGTGGCAGGTATCGATGTCGGCTCAGTGAGTTCTCAGGCAATTATACTCGCCGATGACAAGATATACGCCTTCTGCAACACGCGCACGGGGTCTAACAGCCCCGACAGCGCCAGAAAAGCCCTCAGCATAGTTCTCAACGGAACCGACATGAAGCTGGAAAACATTCAGTTTATCGTGGGGACAGGCTACGGAAGGGTTAATATCCCCATGGCTAAGAAGGCAATAACGGAAATAGCCTGTCACGCCCGGGGAGCGAATTACATGGGCGGCCCGGCAGTGAAAACCATCCTGGATATGGGCGGCCAGGACCTTAAAGGAATTCACTGCGATGAAAAGGGCAAGGTAACTCAGTTCTTGATGAACGACAAATGCGCTGCGGGCACAGGGCGCGGCATGGAGGTAATGGCTGAACTGCTGCAAGTCCCCATCGTCGATGTCGGCAAGATGTCGCTGGATGTCAAGGAGGAGCCTGAGCCGGTAAGCAGCACCTGCGTTATCTTCGCCAAGTCGGAGGCAATAGGTCTGCTCCGCAGCGGCTGGACCAAGAATATGGTGCTCGCCGCCTACTGCGCCGCTATGGCACACAGGGTGGTAGGCTTGCTTGAGCGAATCGGAATTGAAAAAGAGTTCGTCATTACAGGGGGCATCGCCAAGAATATCGGGGTGGTCAGCAGAATTGAGAAGGAATTGAACATCAAGGCAATGCCGTTGAAACCCGACCCTCAAATCGCCGGCGGTCTGGGAGCTGCTCTCTTCGCCAGAGACCTCCTGTTGAAGTCGAAGAAAACTGCCTGACGGGAGAAAAATGTTCGGCTGGCTTCTAAAAAAGCTTGCAATAACAACCGGTTATATTGCCAATTACGGTTACACCGACGGCTCAGGAGATTGGTACATCATTGTCGATAGCGACAAGTGCGACGGCTGCGGAAAATGCGTGGAAGCCTGTCCCCGAAATGTGCTCGAAGTGATAACAGATGACTATGACGACCTTGTGGTAGCGATAAGGAAGGAACATCGCAAGAACGTCAAATACGTCTGCGCCCCCTGCAAACCAACCAGCGGGCCCAGAGACATCAAATGTCAGCAGGCTTGTCCCACGGGCGCAATCACCCACTCCTGGTAATGCCAGCCAGGTGCAGAGATGCTAAAGCTAATCTTAATTGACAATGGTAAACCTCTAGTGTAAACTGATTCAACTGCTCGGGAACGGGATATGCCGGTGGGCGATAGTATTTAAGGCACTGAGGGCCACGTTACTAGAGCGTGGCTCTTTATTTTAAGCATTGCCAGAGATGTTTGACTTATCAGGAGTATAACCTTGCTGAAAGACCTCGACCCCAGAGTCGCTGCAGCTATAAAGCAGGATGAGCAGCGCCAGCGATTTACTATCAATCTCATAGCGTCGGAGAACTATGCCTCGCGTGCAGTCCTCGAAGCGCAAGGCTCCGTGCTGACGAACAAATACGCCGAGGGCTACCCCGGAAAACGTTATTACGGCGGCTGCGATAATATGGACGCTGTAGAGCGACTGGCAATAGAGAGAGCCAGGAAGCTCTTCAAAGCTGAGCACGCCAATGTTCAGGCGCACAGCGGCGCGCAGGCAAATATGGCTGCCTACTTCGCCTTGCTGGAATATGGGGACACGGTTCTGGCAATGAGCCTGGCTAACGGCGGGCACCTTACACATGGCAGCAAAGTCAATTTCTCAGGCAGGTTCTATAATTTCATTACTTACGGAGTCGACAAAGCTACCGAGCTGATAGACTACGACCAGGTAGAGAGCCTCGCTCTAAAACACAGACCGAAACTTTTAGTAGCAGGTGCCAGCTCCTATCCCAGAATTATAGATTTCAAGAGATTTCGGGAGATAGCTGATAAGATAGGCGCTAAGTTCATCGTTGACATGGCACATTTAGCAGGGCTGGTCGCTACGCAAGTACATCCCTCTCCTGTACCCTATGCCGAAGTGGTGACGTCCACCACACACAAGACACTGCGAGGACCCAGAGGAGGCTTCATACTCTGCCGGGAATCCCTGGCTTCGAGTATAGACAGCAGCGTGTTTCCCGGGGCTCAGGGAGGGCCTCTGATGCATGTCATCGCTGCAAAAGCGGTCGCTTTCCGCGAGGCAATGCAACCCTCTTTTGTCTCCTATCAGAAAAAAGTGCTGCGCAATGCCAGGACTCTGGCAAAAGAGCTGAACCGCCTGGGGCTGCGACTCGTTTCGGGAGGAACGGATATTCACCTGATACTCGTGGACCTCTCCACCGTAGGTTTAACAGGCAGATCGGCTGAGAAAGCCCTTGAGTCCGTAGGGATAACCGTGAATAAGAATTTATTTCCCTTCGACCCTCACC
>VGNW01000108.1 GCA_016865955.1 Chloroflexota bacterium
CGTCTCAATCCACGGACCCATTGGAGCGAAGGTGTCATAACTCTTAGCCCGCGTCCATTGAACATCGTCTCTCTGGTTGACCCGTTCCGAGACATCGTTGAAGCAGGTATATCCCAGCATGTAATCGTTGACACGTTCTTTCGGCACATCTTTAGCCTTTTTGCCGATAACGACGCCCAGCTCGCCCTCGTAATCAACGCGCTTCCAGTTGCGCGGCAGCACGATTTTGTCATCCGGTCCTATGACAGCAGTGGAAGGTTTCAAAAAAATGAGCGGTACCGGCGGTACAGGCAACCCGGTTTCCTCAGCGTGGGAGCGGTAATTCAAACCTATAGCTACAATTTTGGAAGGATAGCACGGCGCAAGCAACCTCACTTCATCGCGCTCACAGGTGCTGCCATCGAACTCAATCCGTAAGAACGGGCTGCCTCGAAGGCAGTGTACTGTGTTATCCTTCAAAACCCCATATCTGACCTTCCTATGGGCAAGAAAACGGACTATCTTCAAATCAGCCTCCTGACTCCAGATATTATAAAACATATTTGCCCCTATTGTTCCAGACCATGTTTGAGACAATTGGAAGTTCATCCCGCGCAAAAACGCTGCCTCTCCTAGGTATATTTACCTAGACCGTATCGTACCAAAGCCAGGCACAACTGCCCAGGATTCAGCCCTGTCAACAGGCGTTTTTGGAATCGGAGAACAGGCATTACAGCGGAAGTCAGGGTTGACAGTATGGTGATAAGCTGATAGTGGCTGAGGGGAGAAAGGCTCAAAGGTCAGTAAAACAAAGGAGGTAAACGAAAATGGAGTGGACAATCATCGTAGCGCTGGTCATCGCGATACCCGTAATCCTTTTCCCGGTAGCCTATGTGGGATACCTCACCATCGGCGGCGCTCTGGCGGCTGTCCGCGGTGAGAAGAAGGTCACCGAGAAAGTGAAAAGGGTTCACGTCGCCGCGAAATAAACAAACAGAGATAACAAATAAATTGAGAATAATAAACGAAAGGAGATACTAAGATGCAACTGGCGATAATTCTGGGAGTGGTTCTGGGAATACCTCTAATAGTTCTGCCAATAGCCTTCGTGTGGTATCTGAACGTCAGCGGATTGCTTCAGGTCATCCGGGATGCCCGTCAGAGGGCTAAGAGACGCGCCAGCATCGCAGAGAAGCAGGTCGCTTAGCTAATCCGGGCAGTCCATAATGAATGCCTTAGAAGCATAAAAAGGCAGGTGAATTGAAGGGTAAATTTGCTTGACATGTACAGCGGCGTGGGGTACTCTGCTAAGCGAGATTTGTTCGCCAAAGGTGGAGGCGAAAATGGAGAAAGGACAGAGTTGCAGGCCCCTGCTGCTGATAAAAAAGCCCGGATAAATTCAGTCGCTTCTTCCCGCAAGGAAGGGGCTTCTGTTTTTTCCAGAGCTAATCTTTATTATGCTTTCGTACTGCTCGCCTTATTTACGCTCTGCTCTCTGCTCTACTATTTCGGCGAACTGGTAGACCAAGCCGGCTGGGCATCCCTGCGCAAGGCATTTTTCTATGGCGTGCACGATGCACAGCGCCTCTTTTTTCTCGCCCCCATAATCTACGCAGGTTACTTCTTCAGGGTCAGGGGCGCGATAATCGTAACCTTCGCCGCCTTTATAGTCTTCCTGCCCCGAGCCTTATTTATATCCGAATTCCCCGACCCGCTTCTGAGGCCATCACTTTTTGCCATTGGCGCAGTTGTTATGGGCATCCTCACAGGAATGATACGCAATCAGTCTGAAGAGCGCAGATTGCTTGTGGAAGTAATAAAAGCTGAAAAGGAAGCGCTGATAGGTATTCTGGAGGGCATGAACGACGGTGTCTGCATAGTCGGCCCCGACTACAAAATACGCTTCATGAACCAGAGCATGGTCAGGGATTTCGGTCAGGGCACCGGTCTGCGATGCTACGAATTCTTGCACAATTTTGATGAGCCCTGCGAACGAATCTGCAAACTGCCCCCGGTATTGAAAGGAGAGACCCACAGATGGGATTACACCTTGCCCAGCGGCAAGACTTTCGAAGTGGTTGCCTCTCCCTTCGTCGATTTCGACGGCACGGTCTGCCAGATTTCCACCTTCCGAAATATCACCGAACGTAAAAAGGTCGAACAGGAACTGATTGAAATCAATCAGCTTAAGTCAGACCTGCTCTCCAATGTTTCCCACGAGCTTAAATCGCCGCTTACCTCGATAAAGGGGATAATCAGCAGCCTTCTCCAGAAAGATATCTCGCTGGATGAGAGCACCAAGGAAATGTTCTTAAAAGGTATCAGTGAAGAGGTAGATAGACTGGCGAGCCTGGTTACCAATCTGCTCAATATGAGCAAGCTCGATGCCGGCGTCTGGAAACCCGAGAAGGAGCTGTGTTCCGTATCGGACATAATTCAGGATGTGATTCGCCAGCAAAAATGGGTACATAAGACTCATGTTTTTGAGACTGGACTAGCCCCCAATTTGCCGGAGGTATACGCAGACTATAACCAGATAAGACAGGTGCTGCTCAACCTGGTGGAAAACGCAGCCGCCTATTCCGCTGAAGGGACAAAAATTACAATAAAAGCCGGGGTTGCAGATGGTATGATACAGGTGAGCGTTTCCGACCAGGGCTCCGGCATACCTAAAGAGGAACTGGAAAAGATTTTCGAGAAATTCTATCGCGGCAGCCAGAGACGGCAACGGCCCGGAGGCACCGGGCTGGGACTGGCTATCAGTAAAGCCATAATCCAGAATCACAACGGCAAAATCTGGGCGGAAAGCGAAATCGGGCGCGGCTCTACATTGAACTTCACCCTGCCTCTGGCAAGAAAAGCCAGCAGATAATAGAAAAATGGCTAAGAAAACGAAAGTACTGGTGGTCGACGACGAGCCGAAGATTCGTATGTTCATCCGTGCCAATCTGGAAGCACGCGGATACGAGGTCCATCTCGGTCAGGACGGGGCTGAAGCTGTGGATATGGCAGCACGCTTGATGCCCGATGTGATCGTACTCGACGTAAACATGCCCCGCATGGACGGAATCGAAGCCTGCAAACGCATACGTGAGTGGTCGAACGTCCCCATCATTATTCTGAGCGTAAGGGAAGATGAAAAAGACAAGGTAAGAGCTTTGAACGAGGGCGCGGACGATTATGTGACCAAGCCCTTCGGCATTGAGGAGCTTCTCGCCCGGATTCGCGTTGCGCTGAGACATGCAGGTACAACAACGACTGCCACGACTCCCGTTTTCACGGCTGGCGACCTCGAAATTGACCTGTCCAGGCGCATAGTCAAACTGCGCGGCAAGGTAATTAAGCTCACACGCACGGAATACGAGCTGTTAGCCTATCTCGCTAATAATCACGGCAAGGTACTGACCCACAAAGACCTGCTGAACAATGTGTGGGGTCCTGAATATGGGAATGAAGCCGAATATGTGCGCGTATTCGTCAATCAGCTCAGGCACAAAATAGAGGACGACCCCTCGAACCCTCAATATATCCTCACTGAGCCCCGCGTGGGCTACCGTTTCGTCAAGCCAAGTTAACGAATCAAGCTGTCCAAATCTTTATAAAATCTTTATAACTTTCCCGCCATCTTTATGCCTTCCTTAAACCCTCTCCCTCATAATGCAATCGAGCGGGCAACAAAGAAGGAGGAGAAAGATGGACCTGGAGATGATTCTGAAGATAGTTCTGTTAGGACTGGTGCACTGGGCACTGGTTCCGATAGCGCTTGGGCATCTATTCCAGAGACAGGGAGCCCTGGGGCGTATGAAGGGCGTATGGGCTCTGTCTATTCTCTTTGTTACCTGCGCAGGCCCGCTGTTCTACCTGATACTGCATGAACTTATGCCTCAGCCTCAGACCCAGCCTGAAGCCAGAAGCTACTGGGACGAGTAGAGAGCAGAGACAGGAATCTAAGATGGGTAAAAAAATCCTGATTGTCGATGACAACTCTATTCTGGCGAAGACCATAGACATATGCCTGAGCAAGAAGGGGCACGATGTAAAGGTCTTCAACAGCGGCGCTGAAGCTGTGAAGTATATCTTCGAAGAGAGGCCTGATTCCATAGTCCTGGATATCAAATTGCCCGATTGCAGTGGCTGGTTCATCGCCGAGGTACTGGAGAAACTCGAATGGGCTAAGGAAGTGCCGCTTATTGTAACATCGGTTCTGGACCCGGACGGGCATAAAGTTGCCACTATTAAGCCTTATGCCTACATCCAGAAGCCTTTTGATATGGGATATTTGTTGCAAACTGTGGAACAAAGCTTGAGCCAGAGAGAGGCTGTGGCAAGCTGATAGGGCTAATCCAAAGCTGGCTGTCGCAGAGCCCCCGATTGTCCAATCGGGGGCTTTTCATGTCCCTTTCCGCCCAAAAACGTTGACTTATCCCACAAGCGCTGATAGGATTTTGAAAGCACCGATTATCCTTGAATCAGAGGGCTTTTCATTCGGTGCAATTGCTATTATGAGGTTCCAGATATGCTGAAATACTTGCCAGTCTTAATAATACTTGCCCTTACGGTTCTTGCTTTGAGTATCGCCGCGGTCGGATGTAATGAATCATCCGGCTCAGGGAATGAGACATCCGGAAATGACACGATAGAACCACAAACGTGGACAGCAAGATACGATGGCGGGATTGCAGACGATGACGGCGCCTGGGCTATGGCTGTAGACAGCTCTGAGAATGTCTATATTACCGGATATAGCTGGGGCAAGGGTACTTCCAGCGACTTCGCCACCGTAAAATACGGCTCTGACGGGAAACAGCTATGGCTTGACCGCTACGATGGCCCCGCCAGCCAGGAGGACTGGCCCTGGGACATCGCCCTGGATGCCTCAGGAAACGCCTTCGTTACGGGCTGGAGCACCGGCGTCGATACCAAGTCGGACTTCACCACTATCAAATACGATAATAAAGGAAAGCGTATTCGTGAAGCTCGCTATAACGGCCCCGCCAACGGCTACGACCATGCCTATGCATTAGGGCTGGATAGCTCGGGTAATGTTTATGTTACCGGATGGTGCCAAGGTGTTGCCACCAACGAGGACTACGCCACTATAAAGTACGATAACAACCTCAACCAGCTCTGGGTCGCCCGCTACAGCGGCCCCGCCAGCGGACAGGACAGGGCTTCCGCCATCGCAGTGGACGGCGGCGGATACGTCTATGTCACAGGATGGAGCACCAATAGCGGCTCCGGTTTAGATTTCACCACGGTGAAGTATGACAGCAATGGCAATCAGTTATGGGTAGCACGATACGACGGACTTGCCGGCGGAGAGGACAAGGCTTCCGCCATAGCGCTGGATAGCTCAGGTTATATCTATGTAACCGGCAGCAGCACGGGCAACGGAACCGGCTTAGATTACGCTACAGTGAAATACGACAGCAAGGGCGTTCAGATATGGGCAACCCGTTACAATGGGACCGCCAACGACGCAGACGAAGCCGTAGCCCTGGCTCTAGACAGCGATGGCTCTGTCTATGTTACGGGGAGCAGCATGGGCATAGATACATACCAGGACTACGCCACTGTGAAATACGACGGCAGCGGCAACCAGTTGTGGGTAGCCCGCTACAACGGTCCCGAAAGCAGCGAGGACACGCCGAGCAAGATAGCGGTGAATGGCTCGGGCAATATATATGTAACCGGCTGGAGCACGGGAAACAACCAGCGCTACGATTACGCTACCATTAAATACGATAGCTCAGGAAACGAGATATGGTTAGTTCGCTTCGATGGCCCTGCGGGAGGTCATGACAAGGCATACGACATGGTCTTAGGTAGCTTGGGCGGCATATATGTGACAGGTAGAAGCTCAGGCAAGGGCACGTATTACGATTTTACCACTATAAAATACTAGTTGAAGAGTACGATAGCTCAGATTTTCTTGCCTTATATACTCCTTCTGAAATTGGCATAGGTGACAAGAGAGCCCAGAGCTTTAATGGCAGTTTCTGGGTCATTATAGGTGGGCAAACCGAGCTCTTCCAATTGCTGACGCAATTCGGCTGTCAAAGATAACTTCGAGCCGTAAACCCAGACCGTCAAAGGCTTGGAGACGCGCTGCCTCACATGACTGAACATCTCCACAATCAGTGGTATGGGAGCCATCACTCCGCCATAAACGATAATGGTGCCGCAATCTACATTGGGGTCGTTCATCGCCACAGCCATTATCTCTGCCTGGATATTGATGGGGTCATCGGATACTGACAGCGCCGGCCCCAGGTCTATCGGGTTTCTTGCCAGCCGGGGCGATATTTTTGCCAGTTTATCCAGTGTAGCAGCAGAGAAACCGGCAATTTCCAGTCCAGCCTCCGCCGCTGCATCGGTCGCCATCACACCTATTCCACCGCTATGCGTAATGATTGCCGTACGGTTGCCTGCGGGCAAAGGCTGGTATTCGAACACCTTGGGTACGTCCCAGAACTCCTGCCATGTGTTAACCCTCACCGCACCTGCCTGTTTTAAGGCGTCATCATATACACGGTCGCTCACAGCCAGGGAGCCTGTATGGGAAGCTGAAGCTCGGGCTCCCGCCTCGCTCCGACCCGGCTTGAAAATCACCAGCGGTTTGCGTCTGGCTGCTCTGCCTGCCGCTTCCACAAAACGCCGCCCATCCTTCACATCCTCAAGGTGCATAACGATTACCTTCGTCTCTACATCATCGGCCAGGTAGTTCAGCAAATCTACTTCATTGACATCGCACTTGTTGCCCACATCGCACATCTTGCCCACAGGATATGCCCAGTCTCCCAGAGGCTGACACTGGGCAGCGGCAACCCCGGTCTGGCTGCACAGCGCTATGCCGCCCCTGCGAATTCTCTCATAGCCGATGGGGTAAGGGATGGTCACCAGACCGTTCGCGGTATTGATTGTCCCGACTGTATTCGGTCCCACTATTCTGATGCCATTATTATTCGTTATGTCAACCAGTTGCTTCTGGAGTTTGGCGCCATCTTTATTAGCCTCGGCGAAGTTTTCCGACACGATAACTGCGCCCTTCACCCCTTTTTGAGCGCATTGCTCTATGATTGAAGGCACCGTAGGCGGAGGCGTAATCACAACGGCTAGGTCGATAGATTCAGCCACTTCGCTGACATCCGAATACGCTTTAAGCCCCATAACCTCGGTGCAGGAGGGATTTACGGGGTACAGCCTGCCCGGGAAACCGTAGTCGAGCATGTTCTTCACCACGCCGTAACCCAATCCTACGCCTTCGCGCAACGAGCCGATTATCGCCACGCTTTCAGGCTCGAAGAAAGCCCTCAAGTCCTTGCCGTTACGCAGTTTCATCTTCAAACCTCGCAGAGATATTTTCTGAGAACCGGAACTGTTCGGGCAGACG
>VGNW01000109.1 GCA_016865955.1 Chloroflexota bacterium
GGAACCGCTGGCCAAGATAGAAGCCCAGGACATTTCTCCACTTGAAGCTGAGTTTTCCCTGGAAGCTTTAGAGCCTATAGGTGAACCGATTGAAGCTAGGCAAGAAGCGGTTGAAGGTTAGGTCTAGTTGAAACAAATGTTAGGTGCGTTTCTGCTATCTACTGTATTGTTATATTATGACTGCGAAGCCATGCCTCGCCTTCGGGGGTAAATATGAAGCAGCTGAAATCATCTTCAGTCTTATCCAAGTTCTCAGCCAGGTACAAGGGTAGGACTTTTGACAAGGTGCTAAAAGCTGTCCTTTTCTTCTTCTCCTCTTGCTTTCTCTCTTTTTCTATATCTGCTCTCATCAAGGGTTGCTGAGCATCATAATCGAAACGTATATACTTGTGGCATTCGTCTTTTAGCCAACATATGTTGCAAAAGATGTTGTAGTAACCACAGTATTTATTTCCAACAAACCAGAGGATATCCACCATTATGGCCGGTTTACCCGCAGACTTCGCGACTTCAGCTATGTCGTTTTGAAGTCTAACGTATGTGATTTTTTTATAAGTAGGGCTCATATAATTCCCATCACGTGTGAAGTCAACCTCGTATTGGTCATTGCAGAGTCCTAGATATTCCGAGCTCATCAGTCTTAATACCCACATATCCAGCGGCACATGTAGGTACGGCTCCCACGAACGCCAATTCAAATCGCCCATCTCCAGTTCCTGTTGCATAGTCACTGCATATTTGAGGAACAGGTTGGCGGTTTTCTGGTTCATCCACGCGATTTCGCACAACCATTCCCAGAAGGTTTTATGAGCATCCTGAGGCTGAAGAACAATACATTTACTAATTTGTGTATCCAAACCTCGGCTCCAATTTCGTCTCAAGCGAGTTAAGGCGTCGAAATCCCAGTCAAGATGTCAGGCCTATCACCTCGACGGATCTAGTGCTCAGGGTCACTTTGCCTATAAAGCGCTGGATTGTCGTTTCCTCATCCGCAGGATGGCGATCTGACATGCCCTTCAGATACCGCACCATTCGACGATGGTCATAGCATATAGCTTGGCCGCGTCCAGGAGGTCCTGAATCTCGATGTACTCATTAAAGCCGTGCGCTACCCCTTGGCTGCCCGGACCCATCACGATCGTCGGAATCCCCGCGTGCCGAATGAAACCGGCATCGCTGGTGTAGGCGCAGCCGTACAGGCTCGCCGGCCGGTTGAAGACCGCCTCGCTCGCTGCCGCGGCAGCTTTGCAGATGGGTTCCTCATGCGAAGTCTCGAATGGGGGCAAGCTAAATAAGGGCACGTATACCTCGGGCGGGTTCTCACGCAGCCAGGGGTCGGTCTGCGCAAAGCGCGCTATATGAGCTTGAATCTCCTCAGCCACGTCCTCAGCGGTATCCTGCGGAGGGTGCCAGATGATGTATGTCATGGAGCATTCCTCAGGGATAGAAGCTGCCATAATGTCCCCGCCCTGGATAACCTCGGGGAAAAGGACGAAATGGCCGGGACGAGTGAAAGCAGGGTGGCTTTTCGTCTGTCCCCACTCTTCCTCCAGTTTGAGCAGAGCCTGGTATAGCAAGAATGCCTTGTCAATGGCTGACACGCCCACGGCAGCTCCCAGGCCTCCAGCCCTGATGAGTTCATCGCGCATTGAGATGTGCGCTGCCTTACCCTTTACTTTGACATGCATCACGACCAGGCCTGGCGATGCGGTATTAATGGATAGTTTATGGGGTGGGCTCGACGGTTCGCAGACGATAGCAGCATCGGCTCTATAGCCGCGCTCAAGCGCTGCCCCGGTTCCCGCATAGGTCTCGTGGTGCTCTTCCCCAACCACACTCTGGATGAACACATCCCCCTTTGGGCGGTACCCGGCTTTCAGCAGCGCCTTCATGGCAAAAACAGCAGCGGCAATACCGCCTTTCATGTCGGTGGAACCGCGGCCGTAAATCTTGCCGGCGATGATTTCACCGCTCCACGGGCCAGCCACTGTCCATTTCTCAAGCGGGCCGGGCGGCACGACATCCACATGCCCGTTGAGGAGCAGGGAACGGCCTCTTCCTTTCCCGCGCCAGATTCCCACCAGATTGGCCCGACCCTTCTCCACTTCCCACAGGTCGGTCTCCAATCCGCAGGATTCCATAACCGGCTTGAAAGCATGGTTGACCTGTGTTTCTCCGCTGACCTCGACCGCGGTATCGCTCGAGCCGGAATCCGACGGCGTCGGAGTGACACTCGGGATGCGTACTGTGTCGCAGACCAGCTGCACCAGTTCATCCTTCAGGCTGTCAACCGCCCGCTGGACATTCGTGCGAACCCGAGCATCAATCACGTCGGCCCTCCTGTTGCGTGTGATGGCGGCAACGATGGAATCAACCGCGAAGGCAGCCTAATGCGTGACCATAATCAAGCCGCCGGTGACGTTGATGGCCTGGCCTGTGATGTATTCCGCATCCGGTGATGCCAGGAAAAGCACCACCTTCGCCACATCCTCGGGTTCCCCATTGCGACCCCAGGGTATGAACTGGCAACCCATGAAGCGCAGGTCCTCAGGATTCATGCCGCGCAGCTTGCCCTCCCAGACCATCTCGCGGTCCTGCATGGCTGTCTTAATCATTCCGGGGCACACGGCATTGACGTTGATGTGATATTCCCCGACTTCTTTCGACAACGCCTGGGTAAAGGCGATTACTGCGGCCTTCGAAGCTCCGTAGTGCGCCTGGAAAGCGGTCGCTCCTTTACCGGCAACTGAAGCAGTGTTGACGATTTTGCCGTTCTTTGCGGCGATCATGTGGGGCAGGACTGCCTTCGACACCAGGAACGGCCCTTTCGCGTTCACGTTCATGCAGAAGTCCCACTCTTCCTCGGTCATGTCCACAACAGGGCTCATGGTGGAGACCCCGGCGTTGTTGACCAGAACGTCAATGCGGCCGTGCTTGTCAATGATCGCCTTCACGGTCTTCGCGATTTGGTCACTCTTTGTCACGTCCATCTTGAACCAGTCAACGGGGCGACGGCTCAACTTGGAAGCTTCTTCTGCTGTTTTCGCCAGCAGCTTCGTGTTGATATCTGTGGGTACCACAATGGCACCCTCCCGGGCGAAAGCCAGCGTGATGGCACGCCCCATGCCCTCCGCAGTGCCGGTGATCAAGACCACTTTGTCTTTAAATCTCTTCATCTCGCTAACCTCCGCTACTTAAAACTTGATGTTCAGTTGCTTCAGCGTCTCGGCGTCCATGCTCTTGACTATGTCCTCGGTAAGAATGTCGCCAAGTGTAACAGGCACGATCGTGCCAATCAGCTTGGCAAAGAGCGCCTGTTTGGCTGTAGTCTCCAGAACCTCGGCGACTAGGAACGCTTCATAGAAGTCAGGGCCGACGCAAGCCGCCCCATGACCTGCCATGAGGGCCGCCCTGCGTTCACTGCCCAGTGCTTTGACGATATTCTTCGCCAGTGCTTCTGACCCCACGCGGCCGAACTCAGCACATTTTACCTCTCCCATCAGAAAATGATATGCATCGATTGTCAGGCACGGGATATCCTGCCGAACCGCGGCGAAAATTTGCGACCACACCCCATGACTGTGCACAATGGCGTTCACATCAGGTCGCGCCTCATAGATACTCAGGTGCATCGGGGCTTCGACTGTCGGGAGATTCTCCGGCGGACCCACGACATTGCCCTGCGGGTCTATCACGGCGACATCGTCACTGGTAATCATATTCCAGCCCCGGATTGGCTGGTGCGCTGAGGGCTGGGGCAGGATGTATATCAGCCCGGTTTTCGGGTCCCTGAGGCTGGTATCGCCGGAATCCATTCCTGGAGTCAGTTTCTTCTCCCAGAACGTGTGCGCTGACCTGGCAACCTCCTCCATGAGGGCACGCTTAATTCTTGCCATATTGTGCCTCCTCTTTGCGTCCTGTCAGACTCGAAAGGTGTAAGGCGTTGAGTTGGCTCTTAGAGTACCACAATTTGACGAGCAATGCAAAAGTGTGTTACTCTATGCGCAGTCTCACGAATCACCTACAGAGACGAGGCTATGTGATGTTGTACCAACCCCCACGCATCATCCGTCAGGTCGAGGCCCGCAACTTCATGGAAGGGCCCGAACACTGTCGAGAGTACGTCAAAGCCCCAAAACTATGGTTTGGCACCTCAACGCTGCAGCCAGGGCAACGCGGCAACATCGACGTCGGCCATCCGAACTCTCAAGAAGTCTTTTTCGTATGTCAGGGCCATGTCCTGCTCTTTGACGAAAAGCAATACCACGAGCTGTTCAAGGGAGACGCCATCCTCATTCCGGAAGGTGTGCCTCACACGCTGATAAATGTGGGTGAGGAAGAGGCGCTCATCGCTTGGGCAGGAGCTCCCGGAGACTAAAGAAGGCTTTCATGGACGCCATTCTCGCTGTTGACTTGGGTACGACCGCCCTGAAATGCGCTCTGCATGACCTGCAGGGCAATGTGGTGGCCAGGGACACCGAAGAATATCAGCTCATCACCCCCGATGCGCTGTCCGTTGAGATGGACACCGAGACCTACTGGCGAGCCTTCAATACTGCTATCGCCAGGGTGATGAAGGCATCGGGAGTTGCCCCGGCAGATGTCAAAGCTCTGGGCCTGTCGGCTCAGGGAGAGACTTTGATTGTTGTGGACAAGTCAGGCCAGCCCTTGAGACGTGCCATAGTCTGGTTGGACAACCGGGCCCAGGCAGAGGCAGATGAATTGGGCAAACTCCTGGGGCATCGGCATGCGTATGAGACTACAGGACAGGTCAGGCTCGTGCCAACCTGGCCGGCGGCAAAGGTACTCTGGCTGCGACGGCACGAGCCACAGCTCCTCGAGAAGGTGGGCAAGTTCCTCTTGCTCGAAGACTATTTCCTGCATCGCCTGACCGGTGAATACGTCTGTGAAGGGTCGCTGGTCACATCAACCTGCTACTGGAATTTCCGTACCAAGGCGTGGTGGCCGGAGATGTTGAAGGCGCTGGGTATCACCACTGCCCAGCTCCCGCGCTACTCCGAATCCGGCATGCCGGTTGGCAAGCTGTTGCCCAAAGTCGCTGAGGAATTGGGCTTGAGCCCGCAGACTGTGGCCTGTACGGGTGCACTGGACCAGGCGTGCGGCGCTATCGGTGTGGGCAACATCAGACCAGGTATCTTCAGTGAAAACACGGGTGCAGCATTGGCCATCTGTGCGACGGTTTCGCAGCCGACACTTGACCCTAACGACCAGATGCCGTGCCACTACCATGGCGTGCCAGGTCTCTATATGCTCCACACCTTTACCAGTGGTGGGATCGTGCTGCGTTGGTTCCGTGACGAATTTGGCCAGACGGAAAAGGCGGAGGCTCAGGCCAGCGGATTGGATGCGTATGATGTGATGGGCGCGGAGGCGGCGCGCGTGCCTCCGGGCTGTGAAGGACTGGTAATGTTACCGCACTTACAGGGCGCCATGGCTCCGGAGGCTAACCCAAAGGCCAAGGGGGTGTTCTTCGGCTTTACTTTGCGGCACGGGCGCGGTCACTTCATCCGGGCAATCATGGAGGCAGTTGGCTTCATTGTGCGGCGTAACATTGAGGTGATAGAAGGACTGGGAGTCTCCGTCAGCGAAATCCGCGCTCTGGGAGGAGGGGCTCGCAGCCGCCTGTGGAAGCAGATTGAAGCTGACATCACGCGTCGACCGGTGGTCACAACGGCCAACGAAGAGGCGGCCACACTGGGTGCAGCCATACTTGCAGGAAAGGCGGTAGGCCTTTACGCCAGCATTGGGGAGGCAGTGGGGCAGATGGTACAGATAAAGGAACGCTTCGAGCCGACACCAAAGAACCTTTCTCTGTACGATGAGGCTTACCGGACCTATGTGCAATTGTACAACCAATCATGCCCTCTGTTTGGGTAGAATTAAAGGAGTGAAGAGGCATCGCGCCAAAGGAGGAACTCAACTATGTCTGCAGTCACGGGAAAGAAGATCCGTCTGAACCGCTTGGTCCAGGCGGAGACCAACACTTGCCTTATCTGTGCCATTGACCACGGGATGACCTCGCCACAATTCTTGAGCGGGCTATATGATACCGGAGCGCGTGTCCGCGAGGCCATCGCCGGAGGAGCCAACGTCCTGATGCTGGGACGGGGCATGGCGAAGAAGTTCTGTCATCTCTTCCGTCGTGATACCTCGCTGGCGCTCATGCTCACTGCCTCCGCAGCCGGCAGACCATCGGGTGCAATGATTACGCCCATCGGCTCCGTCGAAGAAGCGCTGCGCATCGGAGCTGATGCAGTTGTGGTGTATGTGGCTCTGGCAAGCGACAACGAGCCGGAGGCAATAACCTACGTTTCTAAGATAGGTGAAGCCTGTGAATTGCTGGGCATGCCTTTTATCGCTGAAGCTGAGTACCCCAACGCCTACCAGAGCCTCAGGACCATGCAGGGAGCGCTGGGCGCGGAGTACCTGAAGCGGAATGCCCGTCTCTGCGCGGAGTTGGGAGCAGACATCGTGAAGGTAAATTGGAGCGGCGACCAGAAATCGTTTGCCGAAATCGTTAAGGCATGCGACCGCCCGGTAGTGGTGGCAGGCGGCTCTCTGATCAGCGATGCAGAGCTTCTCACTCGTATGCAGCAGGTACGCGATGTCGGCGCGATAGGGTGCTCCGTAGGTCGCAACATCTTCCAGCATCAGAATCCGGAAGCCATAACAGCGGCTATCAGACGCGTGTTCCGCGACAAGTGGCCGGCCAAAAAGGCGCTCCAGGAGCTTCAGGGCAAGCTGAAGAAGACGGGCTAAACAACAAATGCGGCGGTGACTTCAAGTGGATAATTACGGCTTTCTATTTCCTCTGAATTGCGTCGATACAGGCCTTCTCTCTCTAGTTTGCATAAATGAGACACCCCAATTCCACAAGCTAGTGAAGATAGACGGTGAAATAGATGGTACTTTACTAAATCAAGCTCTCTTAACCGTGTTGAAAGCCCATCCCAATCTAAGTGCCAAAACGTGCACACGCCGCATGAAGTGGTTCCGCAAAATAGTGGATGCCTCTGAATCCACCATGCTCACTTATCTGAACCTTTCTGACAAGAGTCCGGCGGATGGAGAGCCCGATTTGCGATACGAAGAAGCCCTTACCGAATGGGTCAACAGACACTTTGACCCGTTCCGGGAGTTCCCAGTCAGGGTCCTGTGTATAAGAAAGGCAAGTTCCGAGTCGCATCTAGTCTTCAGCTTCGACCATTCCTGCCTCGACGGGATTCGCTCCCTCCGCTTCATAGAGGAAGTCGTAAAGATATATAACGGAGGTGCGCCGCCTCAGCCCTCTTCTCTCGTTGGGCTCCTCCGCAGCAAGGGAGACGAGCTGCTGGGATTTGCCCACAGCCA
>VGNW01000110.1 GCA_016865955.1 Chloroflexota bacterium
AGATGGCATAGTGTGCCCTGTCGAGTCGTCGTCAGGTATGATGCAAACATGGGTGAAACGCATTCTCAATACGAATGCAGCTACGGCGTGCCCCGCCTCATGATAGGAAATGCGCTCTCCAGGTAATAATTTAGTCATGTTACCGCATTTATTATAATCGAAGTGCCTCTTTCCCCTTTGTGCTTTCTTCTGGCTTGCCATATTATATAAATCGTAGTAGAATCTCGTCAATATAGGGATTGCCGTTTCGGATACAGGGGACAACACGCCACACACAAAGGGGTGGACGATGCGGACGCAGAGATTGTCCAAGGCTTTCTTCCTGGGTTCTTACCTCGGCGGCACCATTGCAACCTGGATTATCGGATGGGTGTTCTGGACTTATTCCTGGATATATTGGGACTGGACATATTACGATTCAGATTACTTCGAACCCGAATTTCCAAAATGGTGGTTTATTCTACTTTCTCTGGTCATTCCCATATCCATTTATATATTTACAGTGGTCTGCGTCTTCATTTACAAGGCGTGGGCTTCTATTCAGGACGGATATGTTCGGACAGGCCCCTGCAAGGCTCTGGGTTTCCTGTTCATCCCGCTTTTCAATCTCTACTGGATATTCCAGGCTTTCTGGGGATTCGCTGTTGACTTCAACAAATATGTCGTGAGAAATAATGTAACCGCAGCCCCCAGACTACCGGAGGGCTTGTTTCTGGCATTTTGTATCCTTTATGTTGCCACCATCATACCTTTCGTCGGCATTGCAATAAGCCTGGCAAATTTCGTTATCGGCGCCATACTAATCAGCAAGGTCTGCGATGCGGTTAACGCCCTGCCGCCGCTGAGCCCGAAATCGAACCCGGTTTAGCCCTTCCCGTTGTTTGAATAGAAAGCGCCGTTGTGGCATAATCCGCCCTGGCAGGTGGCTATGAACCGGAAGATACACCACGTAGAGGGCACATTCAAAGGGCACAAAGGCCTCACCATCTACGAGCAGTGCTGGCTGCCCGAGGGCGATCTCAAAGCTATTTTGCTGGTAGCCCCCGGCCTTGCCGAGCACAGCGGGCGTTACATGAACCTGGTCCATTACTTCGTGCCCCGGGGTTACGCCATATGCGGGCTCGACCATCGCGGTCACGGCAAATCGGAGGGACTGCGCTGCCATATCGACAAGTTCTCCGATTATCTTACCGACCTCAAGACATTTTTTGACATAATACGCGGCGGACACAAAGGCACCAGGATTTTCCTCGTCGGGCACAGCATGGGCGCAACCATCGCGCTTGCCTATACCGTCCAGCATCAGAAAGACCTGGCGGGTCTTGTGCTCTCAGGCGCAGGACTGAAAGCCGGTTCGAGCATCACGCCGCTGCAGAGGGCAGCAGTTCCCATAGTCTCGCTGCTGTTCCCCAAGATGGGAGTCAGCGTGCTCGATGCCACAGCCATCAGCCAGGACAAGGCGGTAGTGGACGCCTATGTCAACGACCCGCTGGTATACCGGGGCAAGATTCGCGCCCGCCTGGGTGCGGAGATGCTGAAGACAATACAGAAACTGCCCTCGCAGCTTCCATCCATAACCCTGCCCATCCTGATCATGCACGGCACTTTAGACAGGCTATGCGACCCCGAGGGCAGTAGGCTGCTATACGAAAGAGTAAGCTCTAAGGATAAGACTCTGAAGCTATACGAAGGCTTCCACCACGAGATTTTCAACGAGCCGGGGCGCAACCAGGTCCTGGCAGATACAGCATCCTGGCTCGAAGCTCACCTTTAGCCACGCCTCTTTGTCTTGCCAGTCTTGGGACGATCCCCTTTCCTGGAGGCTTCACAACTCGAACTAAGCGAGCTTGGCTTGAATCGGTATTTATATTTGCAGCTTTGAGCGCCACTGTTTAAACTCTCCACCAACTCCCCCTTAACCTTTCTGCCGGTCATTTGCTCGAGCGCAGTTTTATTGTAGTTAGTCGAGCAGATACATAGTTCAGGCCTCGGCTCAATAATGCCGAGCCGAACCAGAATGCACATACAGCCGCCGTAAGTGTCTTTTACATCCGCTTCCCAGTAAAGGGTGTCCCCCTTCATCTCGAATCGCCTCTTGTGGGGCACTGTGCCGTCCAGCCACTGGCAGGCGCTCCCAATATCCATATCGGTGGGAGGCGTTCCCACGAAATCCCTGAACCCTTCGTAGCATGCCCTGCCCATCTCTTCGAGCACCCTGTTTCTGGCCTTCTCGTCAAGCCCGAATACGCCTTTCATAATGCCCCGAACCAGGTTAGGCAAGACGGCTGGAGCCACAGTCTCGGTGTAAAGCTTAAGCACCTCAGCATCAACCTTGCCCTTGCTCACCTTAACTCCCAGCTTCTTAACCATCTTTACCCTCCCCTTTCCACTCGACATTGAATTAACAGGCATAAATTACCCGATAGCATCGGCAAGGAAGCCGCGCCACTTATGTAGAATAATCTGGAGTTAAACCTACCTAGTCTTTATGCCGCGGTCTCTCAGTTCATAGAGCACAGCCCAGATAGCGAACAGAAAAGCCGCAATACCGAGCTGGACATAGGTAGCCGGCAACGCCACCCAAACATCGTCTATTACCGCCGTTATTATCCCTATGATGATGCACACGATCCCGACAAACCCTGCCAGCCTCGAAATCCAGAAATACTTCGTCGCCGGTTCTTTCTGCATCTTTCACCTCCTGCGGAGCGCTCGTTGACAGAGCGTCCTGTGTGAATTTTGGGGTATTATATGCCACTACCGCGGGCAACCGCAAGGGCGACACTTTAAACAGGCGGATAAGAAACGATTACTTTACGATGCGCCCCTTGAGGAAGGTGCTTGAGCCTGCTAGACATAAAGTATTAAAGACGAACCGATTGACCGGCAGGGGCAATACGCCCAGCCGCCACTGAATGAACTCGATTACAGCGCCTGCTTCCTGAACGGTGTCCAGGTAAGCATAGTTCACAGTGAAGCCGATGTCCTTTATAGTACCCTGCTGCAGGACTTCAATTCCCAGCTTCTGACAGGCATCCAGCCGCTTGTCGATGTCCTGAACCATGAAGCCGAGATGGTGTATTCTCCAGGGCGAGTCCGCAGGATGATTGAGGTGCACGCTTTCACCCTCGACCACCTGGATGAGTTCCACCTGCACCGGCCCCATGTAAGCCAGGGCGATCCGCAGCACGGGGTGAACTTCTTTTCCCTTCTCGATGCAGGGCTCGGGTCTTTCCTCCATCAGCATCCAGGGTCGCACACCGAGTGTATTTTTATAGTACGAGACTGTTTTATCTATATCCCTGACCACATAGCCCACCTGCCCCAGCCCGGGCAGCCTCAGCTTCTTAGCGATAGAACTAGAAACCATCTTCTTGCTCCGGCTCCCGTATTATACTACGTTGAGGGAAGAAAAGGGGCAAAAGGGTAATTACAAAATGTAGGGGCGCATGGCATGCGCCCGAGGGCGAGGGCACCTCGCCCCTACGCTTAAATATCATTCTGAGCTTTAGCGGAGAATCTCCGTATCCACCACTGCGCTACTTAAGTTCTCCCAAGCTTCTTAAACGCCCTCTTCAGCCCCTCTTCCTCTTCGCTGAGCTTGCGTTTGAGGTCTTCCAGGGTGAAGGTCTTGACGCCGGCGCCCTCCTCTTTCATGTGCACCGCGGTCAAACCGGCGTTGATTATCATCTTGGTGCAGATGATGCACGGACCGTAAATCCGGCTCGTCTCCCCTCTCTTGGCGTTGTACTGCCCCTTGATCCGCTCGCTGTGCAGATACATCTCTCCACCCATGATGTTAACTCCGATGCGCGCCGCATTGATGATAGCGTTCTGCTCGGCATGGACGCTGCGGCACAGCTCATAGCGCTCCCCGGGCGGGATGCCCAGTTCTTTCCTGAGACATTTACCTGTGTCCAGACAGTGCTCCGTGCCCCGGGGAGACCCTACATAGCCGGAGCTTAGCTCCACGCCATCCTTGACAATTATGGCGCCGATGCGCCTCCTCAGGCAGGTGCTCATCTCGGCAGCGACCTTCGCCCGGTTCAGGAAGTGCTCGAATTTATCGGGTCTCTTGCGTTTTTGGGTGGGCTCTTGCATGGTTCTCCTTAATTAGCGATTACTTCTACCGTGACTTCTTCAACCCTCTATATCTCCCGCTCTTGGGGGATTTATAAATTGAGGGACACCACCAAACCCCCGGCAGGAGGAATCCTGCACCTCCTTAGCCCTTTACGTCAAGGACGATGGCTGGATTATACTTTAATCATGCGGCAATACACAAGAAACCATCTCACATATACAGGGCTAACTCCTGAAGTGGTACAATACCCATTGAGGTGTTTATGCTGGCGTTGCTGGGCGCTTTCGGACAGGAGATAGTAGACCTGCGACGGCGGATGGCTGTTGCAGAGGTAGTTACCGGTCGAGGTTGCAAGCTATACCGCGGCAAACTCGAAAACAGAGACGCCCTGCTGGTCAAAACCGGTATGGGCAAGGAACGTGCTGAAAATGCGACTGAATTAATGCTGGAGCGCTATCCCGTCAGCGCCATAATATCGCTCGGTTTCGCCGGCGCGCTGGCTCCCGAGCTGAGCATCGGCGATGTCGTTATATGCTCGACTCTGCACTGCGCCAGAAAAGCTGATGATAAATGGGTAAGCGCCGGGGCATGCGTTTCCGATGAACGCTTGCTTTCTCTCGCCTCGCAGGGCATCGATAATATCCCAGCCCGCTGCCGCTTGGGAAGCAGTGTGTCGGTGCTGCAACTGGAGTCGAGCACCAAGAAGCTGCAGGGGCTGGCTGAAGCCTTCCACGCTCATATCGTAGATATGGAGAGCTACTGGATTGCCCGCATCGCCTCATCAAGACAAATTCCCTTTATAGCTATCCGCTCAATCTCCGACACAGCGCAGGAAAACGTGCAGCCGTTCGACCGTATTCTTGCTCCGGACGGTCGATTGCTCGCGGGAAAGGCTATTTGGTGTTTTGTAACCCACCCTCAGTACCTGATAAACACATTCACTCTGTACCGCAACGTGCGAATCGCCCGCAAAAGCCTTTACGCCTGCGTCAGTCACCTCGTGAACAGGATGTGAGATGAATCCCTTCACAATATCTTGAACTCCCATCTGCATGCGATGTCGTTCTCTCCCTTGCGGGGCGGCAGCTTTAAGGCTGTAGCCTTCATCCTGGGATTGAAGTATTCGGCAATATGCTGGAACATCGGCACCTCTATTTCCTCACAGGTGAACTTCTGTAATGCGTGGTCTTGACTCCTCTCCCACCATATCACTCCGCTGCAGCGGGTGACTGTCATAATGCCATGATTCTTATCTTTCAAGTCCCAGTCGATATCGAACAGCACCCCGAACCCCGGGCTGAACTGAAAATACTTGAACAACGCCGCGACATCGTTGCCCTGGATATTTAGCGCTTTAGTCACCCTGCGCACCTCGTTCAGCGTACCTGCCTGCCATATCTCCTTATCGTAATCGAAAGCCGCCCTGTCGCCGAATCTCTTCCTCATGGCGGCAACCCACAGCGGATCCACTCCCGTATAGAGTCTGCTTGCGGCTACCAGCAGCCTTATCAATGTATCCTTGGAGAAGTCCTGCAACTTCAACTGCGGGTTGAACTCCGTGCTGTAGTCTATCAAGTCCTTCATATCAGCCTCCTAATCCAAATCGAATACAGGACACACTAACCAAATTATGCCACCATTCTGAATTTATCCTGAGGCGCGCCGCATATCGGGCATTGCTCGGGCAGCTCGCCGTCGGAGACATAGCCGCAGACGCTGCATACATAGTATTTGGTCTCTCTCTCGCCCACCATGTGCTCCAGAGCCTTTTTATAGAGCTTGGCATGGCCTGCCTCCACATCGCGGGAGTAGCCGAATATCCTCGCCACCGCGTTATTGCCCTCTTCACTGGCTTCCCTGATTAGCTGCGGATAGGTCTTGCTCGCCAGATTTTCTCTCTCGAAAGCAGCCTCCAGATTCGTCTGGGTATCCGACACGCCGCCGAGCAGTCTCAGATGGTGATAAGCGTGAATGCCCTCAGCCTCGGCAACGGCGCGAAACAGCCTGGCGATTTGACTGAAGCCTTCCTGCTCTGCCTTCAGGGCAAAGGCGAGATTCCTCTGATGCGCCTGAGATTCGGCGATGAAACCGGCTTTGAGGTTGACTACGGTCTTCGTTCCCTTTATCCCCGGCACCTCATGCGGCTCGAGTTTCTCTCCGTCGGCTCCGCATACCGGGCAGTGTTCGGGCTTCTCGGTAGCAAGCTCTAAATGCTGACAGTTCGTGCACTTCCACATAGCGTTATTCCCTCCCTTTCCGACGCCATTCTGCACTTTTCATTTTTCACTTTGCATTTTGCATTGCATTCGATTTGCCTCCGAGGGCTTTCACAGTTAATATATTAAACGATGCGTAATAATAAGAAAACCAATCCCCTGCTGGTAATAGTGGGCATGGCGGGCTCCGGAAAGTCATCCGTAGCGCAACATCTTCAGAAAAAAGGCTGGCGCGTGATTCGCTTCGGCGCTATTACCATAGACGAGGTGAAATCCCGCGGGCTGCCTGTCAACGAAGCCAATGAGAAATCCGTTCGAGAAGAGCTCAGGGCAAAATATGGCATGGATGCTTATGCCAGGCTTTCGCTGCTTAAAATCAAAGAGGCAATCTCGAATAGCCCCACCATAATCGACGGGCTTTACTCCTGGTCGGAATATAAGTTCCTCAAGAAGCGCTTCGGGAAACGAATGGCGGTTATCGCTATATTCACGCCCCGCTCTGTCCGCTATGACAGGCTGTCCCGAAGACCGGAGCGCCCTCTCACCTTTAAGGAAGCAGAGCAGCGCGATTTCGCTGAAATAGAGAATGTGGAAAAGGGCGGGCCCATAGCGATGGCGGATTACACTATAATCAACGATGGCACTGAGAAAGACCTCTTTCGTACGCTAGATGGACTGCTGTCCACCCTGGACACATAATTTCGCTCAATATATCGACCCCCCATCGTCTATCTATACCCGAGCGTTATGTCGAGTAACATTGGTGCAGGGATGGTAAGCATCAGAATTGAAAAGCTGAGGCGTTTACGATGGAACGGTGTTTAGACCTTCAGCCAGGTACGGAATCTTTTGAATATCCCGCCCAGACCGTTCTGCTTGGGTGCATTGAGCAGCCTGACCTGGCTCTCCAGCTCCCTGATTCTCTCCTGCGCGGCGCCGAGCTGGCCGGCAAGCTGGAGATTCGTCTTTTGCAGGTCGGTGATGATGTCCAGAGCCATTTTAGGGCTTATTTCTGGGGGAGGGCTT
>VGNW01000111.1 GCA_016865955.1 Chloroflexota bacterium
ATTTCGCCGCTTAAGAGCGCAATGGTGAATTTCTCTTTCTCGGCCATTGGAATCCCTCCTCACCTTACATCGTCACTTAATCTCAGCACCGCAATAGGCACACACCTTCTTTTCCCTCGGGGTGGGCTTCTTGCACTTAGGACAGTAGAATATGGTTACTCTGCATGCAGTGCAGTAAGGCAGATTCATCGCTTTTATCTCTTCGTCGCAATACGGGCAATTTACATGCTTTTTTTTCTCTTTTTGCTTTTTCATGATTTCTTCTCCCCTTGAGTTTTCTTGCTCCGGTAATCCTCGATGGCTTTATGCAGAGCCTGAGCACCCAGATTGGAACAGTGGTATTTGTTCTTGGGCAATCCCTCCAGTTGGGCTGCTACTGCGGCGGGTGTGATTTTCAGAGCTTCCTCCAGCGTCTTACCCATAGCCATCTCGCTGACCATACTCGACACAGCGATGGCTGCGCCGCAGCCGAAGGTCTTGAACTTGACATCCTCCAGGCGGTTGTCCTTGACCTTGATGTAAAAGGTCATCATATCCCCGCATACGGGATTCCCCTCCTCGCCCACACCATCGGGGTTCTCTATCTCCCCCACATTTCGGGGGTGCATGAAATGGTCCATAACCTTGTCGCTATAAATGGGCATATCACTTGCCTCCTTTGCTCGCTTTAAGATACTTAGAATATAGCGGCGACATCTGTCGCAATCTGTCCACAATCGGCGGCAGCACCTTTAAAACGTAGTCCACATCTTCTATAGTGTTATCCAGACCGAACGTGCAGAGTAACGAACCTTGCGCCAGCTCGTGAGATATACCCATGGCTATAAGCACATGTGAAGCCTTGAGAGCCCTGGAGGTACAGGCTGAGCCGCTGGATACAGCGACACCATCCATGTTCAGGAACATGAGCATGGATTCGCCCTCGATGAACTCCACGCAGAAGCTGGCATGATGAGGGAGACGGTTCTGAGGATGCCCCGTGACCGTTACATGTTCAATCTGGGCGGGAAGCTCCTTGATTAAGCGGTCGCGTAACTGGGTGAGTTGCTTCATCCGGGCAGACATATCCCTTTTAGCTAGCTCAGCAGCTTTGCCCAACCCCACGATAGCAGCGACATTCTCCGTGCCGGCACGCCGCCCCCCTTCCTGAATGCCACCATCCAGCAGAGGCATGATGCGCACCCCCCTCCTCACCCATAGAGCACCCACCCCTTTGGGCCCATAGAACTGATTCCCCGCCAGGCTCAGAGCATCTACTCCCAAGTCCTTCACATCAACAGGTATGTTTCCCGTTGTCGCTATAGCGTCAGTGTGAAAAACGACTTTGTTCTCCTTGGTTATCCGGGCGATCTCTTTTATCGGCTCTATGGTGCCGACCTCGCCATTGGCGTGCATAATCGAGACCAGCACGGTGTCCTTCCTGATGCTCTCTCTCACGTCGTCGGGATTGACCATTCCATATTTGTCCACAGGCACCTGGGTCAACTCGAAGCCCCATTTCTCCAGAGTCCTTGCCGAGTGAAGCACGGAGAAATGTTCGATGGCTGACGTCACGATATGCTTGCCCTTACTCTGCTGAGCCAGAGCCAGCCCTTTAACAGCGAAATTATTGCTTTCGGTGCCGCTGCCGGTGAAGATTATCTCCTCCGGGTTAGCCCCGATGAGTGCCGCCACCTGAGAGCGAGCAGTATCTATCGCCTGCCGGGCGACATCGCCCCAGTCATGAAGCGAGGAGGGATTGCCGAAAAACTCACCCAGATAGGGCGTCATCGAATCTCCGACCTCAGGCAGAAGAGGAGTTGTAGAAGCGTTATCCAGATATACTTTTTTCATCGCCATTACCTCGCTAGCGCGACTCAATCTAACACATCATTCGCATCATAGCAACGTGGAACTTCTATGTCTTTGCGAGCCCGCCACTGGCGGGCGTGGCAATCTCTTCGTCTTTACCTCTCCGCTACTAGATTGATTCGTCGTCCTACCCGAATGGGAAGGACTTCTCGCAACGACATACTAATCACGGATATACCTGCGTTCCCTCGTCATCTTCGATGATTATAGCCTGCTCGGGGCAGCTTTTCGCCGCCTCCAGCAACGTAAATTCATCAACCGACGAAACATCCAGAACTACAGCCTTGCCCTCGGCATCAAGTTTAAACACAGAAGGTGCAAATGCTACGCAATTGCCCACGCCGATGCACAGGTCTCTATCCACCTTCACCTTCACAACCTATCCCCCTGCGGTCTATGTCGCTCATAATAGCAAGTCCTATATGGAGAAGTCATAAAAAGAACATCAAAAAGGTTAAAAATCTATCACATTTAGCCAATCTTTAACTCGTCTCCGCTTTTTACCAGCCCCCCACGAATCACCCTGGCAAACACGCCCTCTTTGGGCATGACACACTTGCCGATCTGTCTATAGATGGCGCATTTCGTATGGCACTGCTTGCCGATCTGGGTGACTTCCAGAACGACCCCATGCCCTGTGCTGAGGCGAGTGCCCACCGGCAAAGCCACCAGATCAATGCCCTCGGTAGTAAGGTTTTCGGCAAAATCCCCTGGACCTATATCGAAGCCCCGATTCCGCATCTTATTGATGCTTTCAATAGCCAGAAGGCTCACCTGCCTGTGAGTGCAACAATCGGCATGGGCATCTCCGACAAGCCCGAATTCCTCTTGAAGCTTTCCCTCCCCGATATCCTGCTTGGGGGTCCCTTTATCCTTACTCTTGCAAACTGCGATTATTTTCGCCATATTTCAAATTTCTCTCTCCAATCAATTGCCCGACAAGGGGCTTAAGCCCCTTGTCCATCCCAACCCCCAAAGATTAAGCAGTTTTTCGAGCCTTTCTCAAGTAATCGCTGGCAAATAGGGCTGCTCCTAAAGCGGCTGAAATCTGCGGGTCCGGTTTCATGACAATAGCTCTGACTCCCAGCTCTTTTTCTAACCTGTGCACGATGCCGATATTCTTGGCTACACCGCCCACGACTGCAAAATCATTCTCAGCCCCGATGCGCCTGACCAGCATCGCCGCCTGATGTGCCAGAGCAGCACAATAGACAGCTAGTATTTCGTTTTTAGACCACTCGTTGCGCAGCAGTGCAGAAGTCTGAGACTTTGCCATAACATCACAGACAACACTCAGTGCCCCACCCAACGGGGGCGACCCGCCATCCAGCAGATGCCCGCCTGTTACCGGTTCCTTATTTATCTCCTCCAGCACCCCGTCATGTACCCGAGCGCGTATATCCAACGGCAAAGCGAGCCGTTCCCGGAGTTTCTTGTCGGCAACCTTGAGCGACAACGCGCCCATATCCTCGATTGGCACACCGAGATAACCGGCTACTGCATCTAATCCGTTTCCCTGAGCAGCACCGCAAGCGTTGCAGGGATTCTCCCGACAATAAGAAGGCGGGCAGACATTGGCAAGAAATGATGTTACCTGTCCGCTTTCACTACAGCGCATCACCGTGCAGTCGCGGCCGCCTATCACCAGAACAGTACGCAGCGAGGAACCAATACTATGGTTAGCACCTCTGGCATGGCAGGATATCTCGCTCACCGTTTTGTTTACTACAGAGAAATCAGCCTCACCCGAACCAGTACCCACAGCATAGCGGATGTCACTCGTGGACGCCTTGATGCCTTTCAGCGCCGCCTCCAGAGCCTTGCGTGCACTTTCACGCTTATCGGCTCCGCTCCACAGTATGCTGTAAGATATAAGAGCCTTATCGGAAAGAATAACCGCTTTGGAGGTCGTTGAACCGACGTCAATCCCTGCGGTGAGCATATCCGCTCTATGCCAGTCTCCATCAGCAGCATGCCAGACAAACTCTCTTTTGCCTGATTTAACCGTGCTCATTCCTTAACTCTTTTCAACCCCCTGTCGTCCCCCAATCTTGGGGGATTTGGGAATCGGGGGATACCCCAAACCCCTAGCAAAGGGGCTCCGCCCCTCTGCACTCCCACTTAGCAAATGCCCGCTGCCTTAGTGAGTACTACTTCTGGAAAGGGCATTGTAGAAAGCCTTCCAGAAGGGGTCTACTACAGGATGTCTGAGCTTCTTCTCCCTGCCCTTCTCCACCAGAATCATGCCGCGCTCAGGGTCTATCAGCTCGCCGACAATCGAGGAGACGATTCCCTTCTTTGCCAGAGCCGCCACTACTTTTTGGGCTTTGTGCTCCCGGCATGAGATGATCAAAGTCCCTTCGCTGATGGAAGCATAAGGGTCTATCCCGAAATACTTACATATCTCAGGTACGCACTCCTCGACCACAATCCGCTCCTTCTCCACCCTTACACCAAGATTGGCAGCCTGAGCAATCTCATAGAGCCCGCCCCATATGCCGCATTCTGTGGCATCGTGCATGGCGGTAACACCGTTGTCCCTGACGCCAACGCTCACCGCAGTCAACGCATCCTCCACAACCGACATCTTATAGAATATCTTCTGTGCCTTCTTGCTGAAGCTACGCCCGAACTCTCTCTCCAGCAGCCTAGGGAACATGGTAGCAAAGATACCGCTAGCCTCGATAGCAGGCCCTTTTGTGATTATTATCTTGTCCCCGGCTTTTGCCATCTTCGGAGTTACATACTCGTCCATTTCCCCCACTGAAATTACCGTGGCTCCACCCACCATGGGAAAGTGACAGTTCTCGTACCTGGCGGTATGTCCGCAGATTACGGCAATCCCCATCTTTTGGCACTCTCTGTGCATGGTATCCCAGACTATCTCAAGTTGCTCTTTGGTTATCTCCATAGGAAGGTTCAAATCTATGGAGAGGAACTTCGGCCTCAAACCGCTGGTCACAGCATCGGATGCCAGAATATGTATGGCGAACCACGCTGCCCTCTCCCAGCCATACTCGGGCACTATGAATACCGGGTCGGTAGTTAGCGCCACAGCTTTACCTCCGATATCCACGATACCCACATCGACCCCGTGCTGCGGCCCTACAATCACGCTTCTGCTCTTGGCACCGAGGCGCGGGTATATCAGTTCATTAAAAATCTCAGGTGAGATTTTGCCAATCTCGGGCAATTCGCTCATCCCTAGCCCTCCATAATATCGCCGACCACCGGGTCAACCCTCACACCCTTGCCAGCCACCCATTCTATCCCTTTATCTATCTCCTTTTCCTCACCTTCCAACTCCAGCACCACCCAGCCTTTATTTTCGGAGACATCTGCGCGCCGGATATTGGTCACCACCTTGAACTTATGCCCCAGGTTGTAGATAATCGGCTCCTTAATCAGCTTCGGAGGGAAGGTAAACATTACTCTTCGCTTCGCCATATCTTTCTCCTTAACTTCTTTTGGTTCAGGCTTTGGCTCGCTCGCCCAGCACCTCTTCGAAAGACTCGAGGGAAGGCTGGATTACAAAAGGACGGACTATATCCGCTACTACCTCCGGCGTCTTAAGTCCGGAAGCTGTGATAACTGCCACCGTTAAATCGTTTTTCTTTATTGTACCAGAGACAGCCAGCTTCTTGAGTACCCCTATCACCACACCGCCTGCCGTCTCAGCGAAGATGCCCTCGGTTTGAGCCAGCAGCTTCATACCTTCGAGGATTTCATCGTCGCTGACCGCGCAGGCTGCACCTCCGGATTCTCTCGCCGCTTTCAGAGCGTAGAAGCCATCGGCGGGATTGCCGATGGCTATGGATTTCGCGATGGTATTCGGCTTCACAGGATGAACATGCAGCGCACCTGCTTCAAAGGCATTGACTATGGGCGATGAACCGGCAGCCTGAGCAACAAACATATGAGTATTGACCGGCCCGATAAGGCGCAGCATGGAGAACTCCTCCAGCCCCTTCCATATCCTGGTGAAGAGCAACCCCGAAGCAGCCGGAGCGATTACGCAGTCGGGTGCACGCCAGCCGAGCTGCTCTGCAATCTCGTAAGCCAGGGTTTTGCTGCCCTCGGCGTAGTAAGGCCTGAGGTTGATGTTAATAAATCCCCAGTTATACTTGGCAACCAGCTTGCTGCAAAGTCGATTGACATCGTCATAGCTGCCCTGCACTGCCACCAGTGTCGGATTATAAATTGCCGTGCTGATAATCTTGCTCTGCTCTATATCGGCAGGGATGAAAACATAAGCCTTAAGATGCGCTTTGGCGGCATGGGCAGCTACGCTGGCGGCAAGATTCCCCGTAGAGGCACAGGCTACAACGGGAAATCCGAAATCGCGTGCTCTGGTTATGGCAACAGAGACCACCCTGTCTTTGAAAGAAAACGTAGGGTTGAGGCAATCATTCTTTATGTAAAGTTCATTCAGCCCCAGCTCCCGCCCCAGGTTGTCTGCTTTGACCAGAGGAGTGAAGCCGGTGCCTATATCCACCACTTCGCCATCTACAGGCAACAGACTGCGATAACGCCACATGTTCGGCGGGCCGCTGACGATTTTCTCCTTGCTGACAGCCCTCGACATCGCCTTGTAGTCATAGACCACCTCGAGAGGGCTGAAGCAGAAATCACACAGGTTGACAGGCTCCAGATGTGACTCCCGCCCACACTTCCGGCATTGCAGGGCTTTAGCATAGGACACTTCAAAATCCTCCCGCTATCCTATCTCCAGGGTATCCGTATAAGCCTTGGTGAGATTTTCCATAGTTATCGTAATATTATCGCCATTGATAGTATACACTGCCTCAGCCTTAGGGTAATTCACGCATGGCCCGCTGATTCCTGCACCTGTGCTCGCCTTGAACCTGGTATGGCAGCTATCGCAATCCAGAAAATCCCCTGCCAAGGAAAAGTTTCGAGACCGGCAGGGAGGACAGACGCTGGCTCTCACATATGTCTTTCCTCCCGATTGATACGCCATAAAAGTCATTTTGGTGCCCTGATTTGCGACCTCGAAGTGAATCATCTTACCGCTATTCACTCCGCTTAATGGGATAGACGCCACATTGCCTTCTACTTTGGCTGTTACCCATGTGGGATGTATTATTCCCGCCGTGCCACCCACTGTCGTCGGCTTCGGGGTAACACTAGGCGTCGGCGTCGCAATTGAAGTCACCGGTGTTGAACTCGGGGGCACAGTTGTTGCTCCGCCGGCGCACCCAACAGTTACCAACGCTGCCATTACTATCAATATCAATACTATCCTGATTCCCATCGAGAACTCCCTCCTCAACCAACCTCTAACATACCGGTTGTTTTTCCCTTAGCTTGACCTCTTCTACAACTTCTCCATCCCGCAATGTCACTATTCTCTTGGCGCGTTTTGCCATGTCTGGACTATGCGTAACCATAATGATTGTATGCCCTTCCCTATTCAATTGTTCGAACAGACTCAATATCTCCCC
>VGNW01000112.1 GCA_016865955.1 Chloroflexota bacterium
TGCGCCTGCCTCGGTAGGAGCTGGAAGTGCAATCCCGCTAACAGGGTCCCTGGTTAGAAAGTACTCCTCCTCGATTTTTATCTGCAGCGGGTATTCGAATTTCTGGAGACAGCGGCTGCATTCTCCTCCGGTCTTGGTCTTGAGGCTTCCCGTCACCAGGATGCTGCGATTGGTTCGGAGCAGCTTCACCGAGCCCTTGATGGGGAACCCCTCATCGGTTGTCTCATCGATTTCGTAGGTGCGAACAGCGCCTACCGATTCCTTTAGCAGTTGAGCAACATTAATCTGCATCGCATTCTCAATTTAAAGGTGCTATATATTAAAGCTCATTTTAGGCTATTTAAGTTGCAATTGTCAAGTTGCGCTTGCTTCATAAGACTCTCTGCGACTATCCTTAACCTGACGAATTGTCCCATCGCGTGGGATTACTAGAGGGAGCGGGGCGTTCAATTGAATGCCCCTTAGTATGCGGGAAGAAACAGGTTTAGCCTATTATCTCAGCATCGCGCAGTTTTTTAATGCGGACTTTGGTGTAGCCAAGCTGGCGCATGATTTCATCGGTGTGCTGCCCGAACCGCCGTGCCCAGTTCCTCGCCTTGAACGGCGACCTGGATAGCTTGATTATGGGACCTATTTGCCTGGCTTCGCCCAGCGTGGGATGAGGCACCTTGGTAATCATGCCGCGGGCTAACATATGCGGGTCTCGGATTACTTCTTCGGGCGAGTAAACAGGGGCAACGCAGGTATCCTTCTGGCGCAGTATCTTTAACCATTCGTCTCTTGTCTTAGTCAAAAACGTCTTCGTGAAATATTGGAGAATTTCAGCGCGCTTTTCACCCTCGGCATATTGATGCTCGATGTAACGCTCGCAGCCCAGCAACTTGCACAGGTTGGTGTAGAACCAGGGCTCGACACTGCCCACGCTGATATACTTACCATCCTTCGTTTTATACACGTTGTACCAAGGGCGGTGCTCCTCACCCGTGGCTATATTCTCGCCCTGCTCGGATATCGTCTCTCCGATGAGGGCTGGCAGCAGAACGGGCATCATCAGCCCCACTATGGCATCGGTCATGGACACGTCCACATATTGCCCCTTGCCGCTCTTCTCCCGTGCCATAAGCGCCGCCAGTATCCCGATAACGGTGGACATCCCCCCGGCGGCGAAGTCAGCCAGGACAGTGCGGGGAATCGCCGGAGCACCATCGGAACCCCTTGTCGTGCCCAGAAGTCCTCCTATGGCAATGTAGTTAATATCATGCCCCACGACATCGCGGTAGGGACCGTCCTGCCCGTAACCCGACAGTGAAGCATAGACTATGCGCGGATTGACCTTCTTCATGCTGTCGTAATCGACCTTCAGCCGTGTGGTAGCTCCCGGTCTGAAGCCCTCCATAATAACATCGGCGGTTTTAGCCAGCTTGCGGAATATAGCGAGCCCTTCTTTGGTTTTCAGGTTAATCCCCATGGTCTTGCAATTGCGCCATCCGGGGAATATGGGCACATCAGGATACATGAACGCCAGAGGGCCACCCCGCCGTTCCGGGTGCGCTTCATAGACCTTTATTACCTCAGCACCCAGGTCGCCGAGGATAGTGGAGCAGAATGTGCCCGGCCCCTGCCATGCCATATCCAGAACTCTTATGCCGTCGAGCGCCGCAGCCATTTATAAAATCCTCCCAAGATTCGTTGTCGCAATTCGCCTAGTAGAGAACCTGTTCTACAGTGAGCCGATTTATCTCATCCTCGGAAAATCCAAGTACCTCTTTGAAAACATAGTCGTTATGCTCACCCAGCAGAGGTGCCCGGCGTATCTCGCCCGGCGTCTCGGACAGGTTGAAGGTCAAACCGTCATGGGCGATTCGACCCGCCTCGGGATGGTCGAGATAAACGTAATAGCCTCGTGCTTTCAACTGCGGGTCACGGGTCTGCAGGTCTTCGCCGTCGTTGACCACTCCGGCAGGCACGCCTGCCTTCTGCATCAGCATCATCACCTTTTCCGCCGGTCTCTTTAACGTCCACTCCTCTATCAGGCGGTCAAGTTCATCCTCGTTCCTCCTCCTGCTTTTGAGGGTGGCGAATTTCTTACTCTTCGTCCACGCGGGGTTGCCTAAGACCTTGCAGAACGCTTGCCATTCGTCATCTGTGAATACAGCGATGGCTATCCATCTTTCATCCTTTTTCCTGTGCTCTGGTTCGGACTCGGGCATAGCGCAGTAATCCACCTCCGTCTCTTCTCCGAGACACCGATAGACCCCGTGAGGAGCAGCGTAAGGCAGACGGTTGTGCATGCCCATCTGGATATGATTATTGACTGTGTAATCCAGGATGGATGTCTCGGCCCAGCAGACTGTGGACTCCAACTGGGCGAGCTCGATGAACTGGCCTTTGCCTGTTCTATTCCGGTAATGAAGGGCGGACAGTATCGCTGTTGCCGCATGGTAGGGGTTACAGGTAAAATCAGGGAAAGCTGCCATCCCGGTCCCAATCGGCGGACGGTCCGGGTTACCTGTCATATAATCGATGCCTGCAGCGGTCCTGATGGTAGTGCCGAAGCCGCGCCAGAGAGTATATGGTCCGGTTATTCCCATAACCGGCATCGTAGCTACGATAATATCGGGCTTTATCTTGATTAATTCCTCGTAGGTCAGTCCCCATTTTGCCATTGCTCCCGGAATGAAGTTGTCCAGAACTATATCGCTGACCGAAATCAATTTCCTGGCGATTTCCAGTCCCCTGGGATTGTTCAGATTTAAGGTTATCCCAAGCTTGCCCGGGTTGTAGTTGTTGAACATTCCGCTGATGTTATATGTTTCGGGAACACCCGGTTTCCGGGGCGCCTGCCACCTCATGCCGTCTATCTTGGTATTGCTTTCCAGCCGTATCACTTCAGCGCCGTAGGCAGCCAATAACCTCGTAACAAAAGGACCCGCCCCGAACCAGGAGAAATCGGCGACTCTGATGCCCTCCAGAGGAAATCTTTTTCCCATTTTATCTACCTCCGTGAGTTTAACTTTTCCCACTCATATTTTCGAGACCATGTTATCCGAGCCCTCTTTAAGCTATCATCAACCCCCTTTGTCCCCCACTCTTGGGGGATATTGGGTTTGGGGGATACCCCCAAACCCCCAGCAGGGGGATTTCACCCCTCTGCACTCCCTGGGGAAAAATGAATTGGGCATCTTGAATCCTCCCTCCCCTTGAGGGAGGGATAAGAGGGAGGGGGTAAGACCCTCGGAATTGTGACTGAAACATAAAAGACCTGCTTAACATCAGATTACTTTTCGTTTCTTAAACGAAGCTATTTGCGCTGAGGTAAGCCCCAGTTCCTTCTTATATATCTCGTTATTATGCTCTCCAATCAGGGGTGCCCGGCGTTTTATCTTCCACGGGGTTTCAGCGAATCGATATGGCGCGCCAGGGTACTTCAAGGTATCGTTTAGCTCAGGATGTGCTACTTCTGTAAAATAATTGCGCAGGACGAGTTGGGGATTCTCCACCACATCCCTGGCATTGTTACAGGGTATAGCTATGATGCCTCTCTTTTGCGCCTCTTCGCAGACCCATCTCTTGTCGTGAGATTTAGTAAAGGCGTCGGTAACCTCAGTGATGTGCTGTCTCACCTCCGGCCTGATCTGATAGTCCATGTCCTTGTACTTGGGGTCATCGAGGTCGGCAGCTCCTCCGCCGCTCTTGAGCCAATCGACAAGGAGATCCCAGTCAAACAGGGCAATGAAGTTCGTCCAGCCGTCTTTACATTCCTGCAGGGGCACCCCGAGGCGCCCCGACCTTGTCATTATTCGCTTTTGCAGGTCGTACATCTGCGGCACCCACTGCAAGCTGTGCGCCACACACTGCTGCATCGATACGTCGATATGTTGCCCCTTGCCGGTGATATCGCGATGATACAGCGCTATCAGGGTAGCAGCGCAGGCGTGTATCGATGCCATATTGTAAGCCTGCGAGCCGCCTACTCTTGAGGGTGGTTCATCCTCCCAGCCGCAGATAAAAAGAAATCCGCCCGTAGCCAGGCCGATAAGGTCGGAGGCTTTGAAGTTTTTGTAAGGTCCTGTCTGTCCGAAAGGGGTAATAGAGGTCATAATCAGCTTCGGGTTAATCTTTTTGAGTGACGGATATCCCAGTCCGATCTTCTTCAAATACCCCGGCGGGAAGGTCTCCACCACGATATCCGCTGTTTTGGCGAGCTTTTTGAAGATTTCTTTGCCTTCGTCGGTCTCGATATCCAGCGTGATGCTTTTCTTACTGGTATTGAAATGGAACCAGTAGAGGCTCTTTTCCGGGTCGGTCTCATTGTGATAGAACGGGCCGATTTCTCTGGTGGGGTCGCCACCGGGAGGCTCGATTTTTATAACATCGGCTCCGAGGTCGGCGAGCTGTTTGGTGCAGTAAAGCCCGGTGGGGCCCGCAAGGTCGAGAACTCGAAGGTCGTCCAGAGCTGCGTTCTTGGACTTCGGCCTACTCATGGCGATATACCCCCTAATAACTTAGAAATTAAGGCCTATGGCGGAAAGCGCTTGAAGGACATTCAGAGATGATATATCGGCAATAGTGTTCTCAATTTGTTTTTATCACGACTATCGCGGGTTCGAACAGGCAGACGCCAGAAGTTTAACATGCTTCATGGATTTAAGTCAACGAACGATCGAATATACGTCTCCTGATTTACTCGCGGGCTCATCTTGTGGTAGAATTTTAGTCTGAGAAACAAACACAGGCGGTGAGGTGGTCCCGTATGCCGATTTATGAATACCGCTGCCAGAGTTGCAGACGACGGGTGGATATTTTCGTGCAGGGCTTTTCACCTCCGGAAAACCCGAGTTGCACTAAATGCGGCAGCAAGGAACTCAGCCGCATCTACTCCGCCTTCGCCGTCCGCAAATCGAAGCAGGACAGAAGCGTATATGACGATATACTGTCCGATTCCAAGTTGACACGGGGCTTGATGCACAACGACCCCCGCGCCCTTGCCGAGTGGACGCGCCGGATGAGCCGCGCCGCCGATGAGGATGTTACCCCGGAAAGCCAGGAGATAATAGATAAGCTGGACAAGGGTGAAGACATCTCAGAGTCGGTTGCCGAGATGAAGAAATCCTATTTCAGCGAAGAACCGCAATCAGCGGCAGGTGAGGAGTAACCCGCTATGCCCATCTACGAGTTTGTGTGTAAGAAATGCCGCCAGAAATCGAACTTCTTCGTGAGGAGCTTCAACCCGCCGGAAAGCCCCGCCTGTCAGGTTTGCGGAGGCAGCGACCTCGAACGCTGCATCTCCAAATTTGCCGTCCACAAGACGACAAGGGATGTCTGGGAAGAATCCGGGGAGCCCAGCGCTTTCCCCAAAGACCCCGGTTATTACAAAGACCCGCGCAATATAGGTAGATGGACGGAGAAGAGACTCAAGGATCTGGGCGTGGATATGAACAGCGAGGAATACAGGGACACCTTCGCCGGAGTGAAAGAGTCCATTGATGCTGCCAGAGAGGGAGAGATGCCCAAGCCTCTCAAGGATTTGATGTAGGTGCTATAGCAGATGCTTCGTATAGTGGATGCCAACCTCAACCGCATCGGAGAGGGATTGCGCCTGCTCGAAGACGTTACCCGCTTTGTCCTGAACGATGCCGACCTCAGCGAGGAACTGAAGAGAATCCGCCATGACCTGCTGCCGAAGAATAAATCGCTGCAACGGAAGCTGCTCAGCGCCCGCAGGGCGGATGAGGATGTGGGCGCCTTCCTCGATGTGGAGAGCGAAGGCGAACGCGCCGACACCATCAGCGTGGTCAGGGCTAACTCGCAGCGCGTCCAGCAGTCTCTGCGCGTCCTCGAAGAGATAGCTAAAATCCACGGTGAAGAGACCGGCCTGGACTGGGACAAATTCAAGCATGCCCGCTTCGCCCTCTATACCATAGAGCAGAAGATGGTATTGAGGCTGACCCGCCGCCATAAGGCGGAGAAGGTAAGAGGTCTCTACGTGATAGTAGATGCCGAGTCGCTGAGAGGTCGCAAGGAAGTCGATGTTGCCCGCCAGGCGATTCAGGGCGGCGCGCGGGTGATTCAGCTCCGCGACAAGGTACGTCCCCGTGGCATGTTGCTCCCCATAGCCCGTGAACTGAGAAAGGTCTGCGCCGAGTCGGACGCAGTGTTCATTGTCAACGACTATTTAGACCTCGCCCTGGCATCGGACGCCGACGGGCTTCACGTAGGTCAGGAGGACTTGCCTGTGTCGGATGCGCGCAGGATGCTGCCCGAGGACAGGATTCTGGGCTGCTCCGCAGCCACGCTGGAAGAGGCGGTGCAAGAGGAAAAGCAGGGCGCTGACTATGTCGCCATAGGCTCCATGTATGCCACGCCGTCGAAATCGGATACCAGACCCGCCGGATTAAAGACGCTGCGGCAGGTCAGAAAAAAAATCTCGGTACCGCTGGTTGCTATCGGGGGCATAAACGAGGATAATGTGGCGGACGTCATCGAAGCAGGCGCTGACTCCGTAGCCGTAATCAGCGCCGTGCTCGGAGCCGATGATGTCAAGAAGGCAAGCCAGAGGCTGACCAAAATCATAAGTAAAAGCCGCTCAAAAGGTTGAGCGCTCAGCTATCAGCTTTCAGCAATCAGGTCACCGTAGGGGCGCGGTTGCCGCGCCCAGACTGAAAGCCGTTCTTGGGATTTGAAATTTCGGATTTGGGATTTTAACTAGGTCTAAAAAGGCTTCAAATAATTATTGTAAGGAAGTGCCAGATGAACAGGCCCACCTCAAGACTTGACTCAGTAGGAGATAAGGTTCGTGTTTACTTCGCCTCGGAGGACGGCGCCCGCGAGAAGGGGCTGGACTTATCCCGCGAAGCCATCCGCTTCAGTGCCAACGCCATCCGCGCCGTGCACCGCGCCGAATTCGACCAGGCACGCGAACTCATAGGCTCAGCCAGAGCCAATGTCGAGGAGATGAACCGCATTCTTGCCGACCACGGCGAGCTGTTCTACGGCGGCTTCGTGCACAACGGACAGAAAGAGTACGCCGAGGCTTGCATCACGCTGGCGCTGGTGGCCGGTGAAACGCTGCCTGACCCCGACGAACTGGGCGTGAGCTACGCCGCTTACCTGAATGGATTGGGCGAGGCAGCGGGCGAGATGAGGCGACACCTGCTCGATACGCTGAGAGAGGGCAAGATAGAGCGCTGCGAGGAAATACTCTGGGCGATGGACGACATCTACAGCCTGCTGGTGACTATCGATTTCCACGATGCGCTGACCGGCGGCTTGAGGCGCACCACCGACATGGT
>VGNW01000113.1 GCA_016865955.1 Chloroflexota bacterium
GCTGGGAGTTTGAGGAGCCTGCCCTATCGCAACAATTAGAGTATCGAACTCCTCATCGAAATCGCTATCTTTAATTGGTACTGGCTGTCGTCTGCCCCTGCTATCCGGTTCGCCAAGCTCCATGCGAACGCAGGTTACAATCAAACGCCCATCCATTCTTCTTAGCCGGGTCGGCGCCACCTGGAACTGAATATGCACGCCTTCCTCGAGGGCTTGCTCTATCTCCAGCGGACTCGCAGGCATCTCTGTGCGACTGCGCCGATACAGTATCTTCACGTTGGGCGCACCTAATCGCAACGCCGTGCGTGCAGCATCGATAGCTACATTACCGCCACCGACCACTGTAACCTTCTCGCCCAGAGCCGGCTTCAGCCCCAGGTTCACCTCACGGAGAAAGGTTGCTCCATCGACAATGCCGGGGAGGGCCTCTCCCTCTACTCCCATTCTTAATCCCTGATGAGCGCCGATGGTAACAAAAATGGCTTTGTAACCTATATCAAAGAGCAAGTCTAAGGAGACTACCCGCGTATTTGCTCTTATCTCAACCCCCATTTGGGTAAGCCTCTGTACCTCAGCATCAAGCACTGCCCTGGGAAGACGATATTGAGGTATGCCGACACGAAGCATACCACCTAACTCGGAATGAGCCTCGAAAATGGTCACCGGATAGCCGAGCTTTCTGAGGTAGTAAGCGCAAGACAAACCGGCAGGGCCTGACCCCACTACTGCGATTTTCTCGCCATACTTTGTTTCCGCTTCAGTACGAATCATCCTGTCGCCACCGAACTCCACAGCAAACCTCTTAAGCGCCCGGATAGCAACAGGTTTATCTACCTGGCTGCGCCGACAGGCTTCCTCGCAGGCATGAGTGCATACATACGCACAAATTGATGGGAAAGGATTGCCATTTCTTATCACCTGCAATGCCTCCATCACCTTGCCCTGCGCCACCAGGTCGACATACTCCCTGATATCCATGTGAAGCGGGCAAGCAGCCTGACAGGGTGGAATCAAGCTATGGTCGGGAGCGGTCTTTCTCGCCCGCTCAACAAGGTAGCTCTGTGTATTACGAATCGCTTCTGAATACATCAGACTCCTTTCGCCACTTAAATTACATACGTATAATATTCGCTTCATGCGGTTGCGCAATGGGAATTGACAGGGGAAACTACCGGCTTTAGTTCTGGAATTCTCACGGGAATATTACCGGTTTGTGGACTGGGAAATACCCCGCTTGCAGGTGGAGGAAAGATACTATGAAATGTGGGATGCTACGCGACTACAGAGCTACTATACCCTTCCGTATGGCGTATTTAATCAGGTCAGCTTTGTTGTGTATGTTCAGTTTACGCATCAGGCTGCTTTTGTACCACTCTATGGTCTTGGTGCTCAACACCAGCATATCCGCTATCTCGCGGGCAGTACGTCCCTCAGCAACCAGCTTGAGCACTTCCCTTTCCTTATCGGTCAATCGCTTATATGAATCTTTCTCGCCTGCAGCGGGCTTATGCTGATATTCTTCGACAAGAGCTGCAGCCGCCGTGGGAGAAAGATAGGAATTGCCACTGTATACGGTATGAATAGCTGTGGTAAGCTCTGAAAATGCCGCCATCTTTGTGATAAAACCTCGGGCGCCCGACTCGATAACAGGGATGACATATTCGCTGTCATCATACTGAGTCAACGCCAGCACCTTTGTGTTAGGGAATTCTCTGCGTATTCTGCGTATCGCTTCCAAGCCTCCCATAGCAGGCATTGCCAGGTCCATAAGCACCACATCCGGCTCGAGTTCCCTTGCCTTACGTAACGCCTCTCTCCCATCCGAAGCCTCACCAACTACCTCGATATCAGCAGAGAGTGCCAGAAGGGCGCGCACACCATCCCGCACCAGAGTATGGTCATCTACTATCAGCACCTTAATCTTCTTCATCCGCATCCTTCGATATCGGAACCTCCACTATTACCCTTGTCCCTTTCCCGGGGCTGGACTCAACATGACAGGCACCTCCCACTAACCCCACCCTCTCCTTCATGGTAAATAAACCGGCTCCGCGGCCCCTCGTGTCCACCCGTGTCAGTTTATTGACATCGAAGCCTTTGCCATCGTCCTCAATACGCAGTACACACTCACTGTCATCACACTCCAGCTTTATAGAAGCGTTACTCGCCTTTGCATGCTCTAGTATGTTGCCTATCGCCCCCTGGGCGATACGGAACAGCGTTACCTCCGCCTCTGGTCGGAGGCGTCGTTCCATTCCTTTGAATTCCGTGGATACGTTGACCCCTTGAGTCTGAAGAGCATCCTTGGCATAACGGTGGATAGCAGCAGGCAACCCCAGTTCATCCAACAGGGTAGGACGCAATTCCTTCATAAGTTTGACAATTTCGTTACCTGCTCTAACGGCATTGGCGTGAGTTGTTTTAAGCCTGGTGATAAACTCGGAATCACCTATGCCCTTAAGCTCTGCAATTCCAATTATAGCTTGCAGGCTGAGAGTCAGACTGGTAATAGACTGGCTGGTTTCGTCATGTAGCTCTCTGGCAATTCTCTTTCGTTCCTCTTCCTGTGCGGTGAGCGCATGCTGAAGCAACCTTTGATACCGCTCCCTGCCGAGTTTCAAACCTTCGTAAAGCCTCACCTGTTCTATGGCAGTACCGAGATACTCACCAATCGAATTGAGTAGAGACAGGTCGTCAGCGCCAAATCGCCCAGCTTCATGGCTGGCAATATTCAGAATGCCTACAATTTTCCCCCTTGCCTTTATGGGAATGCTGATGAAGCCCTTTAATCCCTCCGCACTCACGAGGTCCGGACGGGCGACATCGGGAACTCTGGAGACATCCTCAAGCAACACAGGCTCGCCGGATTGTGCTACTTTCCCGGCAATTCCATCGCCGAGGCTTATCTTCATTCCCTCGGCATATCCTGCGGATAAGCCGTGTTGAACACGATAGCTTAATGTCTTATTCTTTTCATCCAGAATCAGGATACCTCCGACGGTGCCGCTCATGATATCCAGTACGTTATCCAGTGCGACCTTGAGTATGTTATCGAGATTACGCAAGCTGCAAACAGCATTGGAAATACGACTCAGAGCCAGAAGTTGATGGTGTCGCCTCAGGATACTGGTCTCAAGCTCTCGTTGTGCGGAGATATCCCTTCTCAGTTCAGCCACAAATGCGACGTTGCCCTGGTTATCCCTCAGAGGATATGCGCTGATCTTGAGGTACCTGCTGACTCCCCGTGTGCGTTCATAGTGCATAAATGTGGTGGCGCTGCCTTTGTGGAACACCTGCTTAAGGGGACAGTCCCAGAGAGGGGCACTGCAAGGGGTGTCTCTGTAATGAAAAACTTCGTAGCAAAGTTTGCCAATGGGTGACTTGGTATCATCTCGTAATCTTCCGCATACCACGGCATTGGCAAACTTAACACGGTACTCACCGTCAACGACCAGAAGCTCATCTTCCATACAGCCCAGGAGATTTTGCAGATTCAGGTCTGTGGTTACAAAGACCTTATCCTTCCCTCTAACCATCGTCATCCTCCCCCCGAATTGCTTCCGGTCTGTGTGTCAGATTCTTACACGATTGATACGCACTGTCAAGTGCTAAAATTTGCATGAAGCACACACATGGGGCTGCCCCTATCTGGACAGCGATGGCGTTCTCAGCAGATAACGTCCGTCCCCGGTGGGGAAAACCTCTCTTAGAGGCATAGTGCAGCCGGCTTCGATAGCGTTGAAGCCGTATTTATCTCGAATTTTATCTATCGCCAGGTTGAGCCGCTCCAGAGCCTCAGCCCAGGTGTCGAACATGTTGAGCTGCCTCCCCTCAGCCAGGTGAGACACCCCTATGCCGATGAGACGCACCGGCACGGCGCGCTGCTCCAGCGCCCTCTCCAGCAACCTGCAGCCGACCTCAAATATCGCCCGGTCGGTATCGACAGCCTCTCTCAGAGTGTGGCTGCGCGTGATGGTCTGAAAATCAGTGTATCTCAGCTTCAGGGTTATGCACTTCGCCTGCCTGCCCCCTGCGCGCAGCTCGGCGCCCACGCGTTCCCCCAGATAATGCAGCATCGCCTTGAGGAAGCCGCGGTCCGATGTATCTGCGCTGAAGGTAGTGGAGCGGCTTATTGACCTGGGCGGCCCCATCAGAGGCTGCACCTTGCTGTTATCGATACCGTTGGCATAGCGGTACAGCATCTCACCATGCACGCCGAAGGTCTGCTTCAGAAAAGAGAGAGGCAGACGGCTCAGCCCTCCTATGGTAGTGATGCCCATCCTTTTGAGCACGCTCTCGCCCTTGAATCCGAGAAAGGGGAGCTTGGAAAGAGGCAAAGGCGACAGAAAAGCCCTCTCCTGCCCGGCAGGCACCTCGATCAACCCGTCGGGCTTGGACAGCCCCGAGGCGACCTTAGCCACGATTTTCGAGGTGGCGATGCCCACCGAGGCAGTCAGCCCCAGTTCGTCTTTTACCCGCTTCTTTACCCGCAAAGCGGTCTCTCCGGCAGGGCCGTAGAGCGGCTCGAAGCCGGTGAGGTCGAGATAAGCCTCCTCCAGTCCCATCGGCTCGATGTCAGGGGTAAAATCGCCCAGGATAGCCATGAACTTTGCCGATGCTTCGCTATAGCGATGGAAATCGCCGCTGAGGAATATAGCGTGAGGACACAGGCGATGCGCCTTTCCCAAAGGCATGCCCGACTTCAAGCCATAGACTCTTGCCTCATAGGAAGCGCAGGCGACCACCCCGCGACCTCGGGGGTCGCCACCCACTACCACGGGCTTGCCCCGCAGGTCAGGATTATATACCCGCTCCACCGAGACAAAGAAGGCATCGAGGTCGATATGGAAAATACAGCGAGCCATAGCGCATCTCTTATAGAGAACATATGTTCTAATATAATTATAGCCATACCACAGTTGTTGTCAAGCCATGTGGAGACATAGAGTCTGGAACTCATACACAGGTTGGAGCATCTGCTCCAACCTGCCCATCCTGTGATATTGAAGCGATTTTAGATATCGCGCATCAGGCGGACTATGCCGGGGCAGCCAATCGCATCTTCGAAATCGGGGTGGCGCTTTTCGTCGTAGTACTTGAAGCCTGCTTTTTTATATGAGCGCTCTGCCGGTGTATTGCCGATATAGAAAGCCACCTGCGCCAGGTGAAAGCCCTGTTTCCGTCCCTCGTCGATAATTGCCCGGAGCAGCTTGCTGACCACTCCCATGCGGCGGTACTCGGGACGCGTGGCTACCTGCTCGATAACCCATGCTCCGGGAGCAAAGTCGGCATGGCATGTCATAAAGGCTTCCAGGCTTTTCTGTCCGGGCGTCATATCCTCCGGTGTCAAGCCCATCTTCTTGATGACGGCAGCCATCGGCTCCGCCATCGTCTCCTCGCCGTTGGTGAGGGGGTCGAAACCTTCAAGTGCAGCCGCAGGCTTACCGTCCACCTCTGCCACGAAAAACTCCGAGTAGTAAGACATATGGCGCGGTCCCTGCAGGGTCAGCATCTCCAAGAACTCAAGACACTTAGCCTCCGGCTGAGAGATAATGAGGTCCCAGATGCCGATTTTCAGGTGAGAACGACCTGCCATGAGCATACACCATGCGATAAGTTTAGCATCCTCGGGACGACCGCGGCGTACGGTTATGTTCATTCGAGACGCCCCCTTCGACTCATTATTACATTTGCATGGTAGCAACTATGAATACTAATTTGAATGGTGTTTTCTTAATCAGGATTGTCCCAGCTCCTCCTCTGAACATAGGGTTGTCACTGTGCGGCTATTGCGCTGACATCAGCAAACAAGATGACAGGCACTTGACAAAGGCAATTTCTGGTTGCATAATGGTTCCACAATGGTATCAAAGGGGGCTAGATGCGTGCCATTACTGTGAAGAACATTCCGGACGATCTGTATCAGCGTTTGAAGCAGAGTGCGGCGGAGAATCGACGCAGCCTCAACTGCGAAATACTTGTCTGCATAGAACGAACAGTGCAAAACCGGAAGCATGAGGATGTTCAAGACATCCTTGCCCGGGCCCGCAAGATGCGTCAGAAAACCAGAGGACATGTGCTCACTGACAGGAAATTTGACGAAATGAAGACGGCGGGAAGGCCGTGATCGTCGTAGACACAAACATCATCGGTTACCTGTTCCTATCCAGCAAACGAACCGCCCAGGCTGAACAAGCCCTGCTGAAAGATTCCGACTGGGTTGCGCCTCGGTTATGGCGAAGCGAGTTATGCAATGTCCTGGCAACCTGCACTAATCGAAACTTAATAAACTTGGAAGACGCCCTCCTTATCATCTCGGAAGCCGAGCGATTGATGGAAGACTCCGAATATGAGGTAGCTTCCGAGCAGGTCATCAGACTGGCAACGCAAAGCGGATGCTCCGCTTACGATTGTGAATTCGTTGCCTTGGCCATGGATTTGAATGTTCCACTTGTTACTGTAGATAAAAAGATACTCGCCAAGTTCCCCGATGTGGCAATCTCCTTGAATGAGTTTGCATCCGCATAGAGGTTCCGACTCTCTGCACACCCCCACTACCAAACGACCCCAAAAATAGCCGTTGATTTGTCGTAAAAGAATGGCTATACTAGCAAACAACAAATCGGACAAAATACGTGGAGGCAGAGGAGGTCAGACATGGCAGAGGTAGAGGTCGGCAAGGTAAGCGCCTTCTTCGCACGGCCGGTAGTGGCGGGCATCGACCTGACCGCACCTCTCAAGGTCGGTGATAAGGTACATATCAAGGGTCATACCACCGACGTTGAGGTTACGGTGGCGTCGATGCAGATTCACAACGTGAACGTGCAGGAGGCAAAAGCCGGGGATTCCATAGGAATAAAGGTCCCCGACAGGGTACGTCCCGGAGACCATGTTTATAAGGTCGTCTAGCAGGTCTCCTCAGAAGTAATATGAAGCTGGTTTTCGCCCCGGGCTACTTTGTGCTCGCTATGTCCTTCGCCAGGTTCGCCATCTCGATGGCGTGCAGCGCAGCCTGAGCGCCGTAGTTGCCTGACTTCGTGCCCGCTCTCTCTATAGCCTGCTCCAGTGTATCCGCAGTTATGACGCCCAGAATGATAGGTTTACCCGTATTAAGGCTTACACTGGCAATGCCTTTGGTGACCTCGGCAGCTATGTAGTCGAAGTGCGGCGTCCCGCCGCGTATCACAGCGCCCAGACAGATAA
>VGNW01000114.1 GCA_016865955.1 Chloroflexota bacterium
AGAGAGCGAATATTATACCCGCAGCATCAACATGAAGAGCCAGAGAGATTTTAGGGGAAATATCAAAGAGTACTATCTCCGGATACCTGCCAGCAAGCAAACAAGGTAGCATTGAAGCCACCAGCCCGAACTTGGCCAGAGCGCCTGCTATGGTCCACAGTTCTCTGACATTAGGCCAGCGTGCCGAGCACAGAATGAGTACAGCAGCTAGCAGGGAAACGATTACAGCTAGAAGAGGTATTATTGAGAAATAGGTTTCCATTTCATGTTTCCCATCTTTCTATCAAAAAGCCCAGCTAACCGCTGGCTCTAAGACGTTATTTACGATAACTATACTGGCAAGCCCCAAAATCATTATGCCTGCCCCGAGAATTAAAGTGGGTGACAGCATCAATTTGGGAGGCTCTTTCGCCTGTTCAACACTGGCATCGCCACTGGGGGGCGACAGGTAGACTCTCTCCAGTACGCGGAAGAAATAGACTGCGTTAAGCAAACTGCTGAAAACAATTACTGCAACGAAAACCCAGTTGCCAGCGTCCACACCGCCCAGAACCAGGTACCATTTACTGAAAAAACCGCATGTAGGCGGTATCCCTATCATGGAAAGTGCCGCCACCGTAAATGCACCCATAGTCCACGGCATGCGACGTCCCAACCCCGCAAACCGGCTGATCTCCCAGAGTCCGGTTCTGTAGCGAATTCCACCTGCGACCTGGAACAGACAGCCCTTCATGAAGGCATGATTTAGAATATGCAGCAATGCTCCGATAAGACCCAGCGGATTTGCCATACCGATGCCCAGAGCAATATACCCGATTTGAGCCACACTACTGTAAGCCAACATACGCCTGAAATCCCTTTGAGCAATCGCCATGACTGAAGCAACCATAACGCCAATCGCACCTAGCCAACCGATTATAACTGTCACAGGCAGGGCATCAGTCAGGTAATCAGGAGAAAATACAGATAGGAGCATCCGTATTAGAACATAGGCGCCAACTTTTGTCATAATCGGGGCGATGAGCGCAGTGACCGCGGAGGGGGCATAGGTATAAGCATCCGGCAGCCAGACATGCAAAGGGAATAAAGCCATCTTAAGCCCAATGCCGATGACAATAAGCGCCACAGCAGCTATTATGGTGTTTGCGTCACTTACTTCGGGTAATATGTGGGCTACGTCAGCCATATTGAGGGAGCCTGTAGCGAAATAGATGAAGCCTACACCTAAAAGGTAAAAGCAGGCTCCCAGTGTGCCCAGGATAGCATAACGAAATGCAGCTATGGGCGCCTTCTTACCTCCGACAGCAATCAGGGCGTAGGCTGTCAGCGAAGCAATCTCGAGGAAAACGAAGAGGTTGAACAGGTCGCCAGACACGATAATGCCTGTTAGTCCCGCCAGCAGTAACAACACCAGCGCATATAGGGGCACGATTCTTTCCGGTACTTCTTGCAGAAAAGAACGGCGTGAATATACTACGCTGATCAGCCCTATAAAAGTGACAATAACCGCCATAAAGGCTGATAGGTGATCGAGCACATACTCAATCCCGATAGGAGGTACCCACCCCCCAATATAGTAATGTTGCGTTCCGTATCGCAGAACTTGCACGAGCCCCAGGATAGAAAATACAAACGAAGCCAGAACCCCTAAGACTGTTAGAGGGAAAGTTAGATTTTTCCTCAATAAGCCTGCCAGGAAAACGATAAAAGAAAAAAGAAGTAATGATACGGGGATTAAAACGGGCAACTGGTTCAAGAGTCTTCCTTCATCATTCTTGAGATTTCCCGCTCGTCGATACTGTGGTAGCGGCGATAAATCAACAGCAATAGAGCCAGAGCTACTCCATTTGTCGCCACCATGACCACGATAGCAGTCAGCATAAGAACATGCGGGAGGGGATTTACATATAGCGCCGGGTTAGTCACACCCAACTCCGGGTCGTATGTTGGTACCGTAGCCCCGAATTTGACGCTTGTTGATATGAAAAAGAGAATAATAGCTGTCTGGAAGATATTCATGCCTATTAGTTTCTTCATCAAATTATGTTTACCAACCATACCCCAGATGCCGATTGCCATCAGCAAGGTACTCAAATAGTATGGATAGTAGTCTATGATTGTCTGAATCACTGTCTCTCCCCAGTCAGGCTATCAAAGATAGAAACCAAAACCCCGAAAACGCCCAGGGCAACGCCAATCTCAACAAACAGGATGCCAAGATACCTTTTCTCAGCGACAGAAATACCAGGAATTGGTAGATGGGCATAGTCCAGATACATTCCTCCCGAAAGTAGTGCAGCAAGTCCAGTGCCTCCGTATATGAGTAGACCAATGGCTCCCAGAATAGGCGCTAGTTTAGGGGGAAACTTCTTGCTTGTCTGCTGTTTTCCGAGGGACAACCTTAGTAAAATAACACCCGCTGCTATAATGGTCCCTCCCTGGAACCCGCCTCCAGGACTGTAATGACCGAATATGACCACATATAAGCCGAACAAAAGGATAAACGGTGATATCACTCTACAGACCAGATCAACGATGATATTACGATACCTAGTTATCATCAGGTTTTTCCTTCATAAGCAGGAGAATACATACAACGCCAGCGGTGAAGATAACAGTCGTTTCGCCAAATGTGTCATAACCACGGTAATCAGCAAGCACGGCCGTCACTATGTTAGGGGTGTCTGTCTCCTCGAGTGATTTTTCAATATAGTAAGGGGAAACATGAAGGTTCGCCGGTGCCTCTGGGTCTCCGTAACGAGGCAAATCCTCCTCAGCATATAGCAATAATGCTCCAAACAGAAGCACAATTATCAGCGCAAGCCACTTCAATCCCTTGACCTCCGGCCTACAAAAAATAGGGCAGCAATCAAAAACACACCACTAACTCCAGCACCTACTGCTGCTTCAGTGAAAGCAACATCGACAGCACCCATCTCAGCATAGATTAGTGCTACGCTGAAACTGAATGCCATTAATATGAATCCTGCTGCAAGCAGGTCGCGAATCCTGAGTGCCGCGAGTGCAGCCGCAATGGCAATAATGAAAAGGACTAAGGTAATCTCCCAGTTCATGCTTTCTTTCCCGAGTCATCTATTTCAGATACTGCTTCTTCCACAATCCTGTCTTCTGCACTCTCCACAGATTCCTTTCTTCCCCCTTTAACCCACGGCTGCAAGGCTGAACGGATGGCTGCTCGAGCAATCACATGCGTAGCCGTAGGATTTACCAGGGCGATGAACAACAACATGAGTAATAGCTTCACAGTGCTTAGTTCCAGTCCGTTGTAAATAGCTAATCCCCCTATAACCAGCATCGCACCCAATGTCTCTGATTTACCCACTGCGTGAGTACGAGTATAGAAATCCGGCAATCGTATGATTCCCACACTGCTCACTGTCAGAAAGAAAAGCCCGCAAAATACGAGTATAGCAGCCAGTATTGTCACAACTTACCTCCCCGGCGTTTTTCCAGGTATTTCCCTGTGGCGATAGTTCCTATGAAGTTGAGCACTGCGTAGACAAGTGCCAAATCGATGAACATGTCGATTCTTCCATAAACAAAGCCCAATATAGCTAATAAAACCGCACCTTTAGTTCCTATCAGTCCCGCTGCAATAACACGGTCGAACAGCGTGGGACCAGCTAATACGCGGTAGAGAGGCAGTAAGATTAAAACGGCAACGAAGACTGCGACAGCTATAAATGGAACATCCACTATTTCAATTCCTCGAGAGAGTGTGCCCACTTAACATCGGGGGGAGGTTCCTTGTTCTCGCCAAAAGCCGTGCTCACTTTATTTTGCATCAATCCTGTTACCAGGTTTTCCGCCGACTCCGGAGTCAGCGCATGCACAACATATGTATCCTTCCTCAGATCGACTGTAACAGTACCAGGCGTTATAGTAATTGAATTAGCTAGAGTTACTCGTGAAACTTCCTTCTTCAGTTGTGTCCTGAATTTAAGCAATACCGGGTCAATAGGAATCCTAGGGTGGATAATCAAATAGGCCACCTGCAGATTGGCTTTCACTATCTCGACAAACAACCACATTATGTAAGCAAACAGCCGCAAAGAGAAAACAAAAGCAAACGCAATATTGAGTCCTCTCCCTCTGTCACTTTTCCTGCTGAAATACAGGAAATCATTTGTCAGGAGGGTCACAATAAGCGCACAGATCGCCCCAGCGATGATGTAGTGAAGTTCGTAATGACCGGAAAGAACAATCCAGAAAGCAAATAAGACAAGAAACTCCAGCGCCAAAGCGCTGTACTTTGTGCGCCACCAACTCAACAAATTCCTGAAGATAGAAGCCACTGATTTCCTGTACATATCAGTACAATACATTACCCTCGCCGAGGGAATATTGTCAACAGTATCTCCCTCGAATTTTTACATGATATTTCACAAATATCTAAAATGTGAGAAGCTTGAATTTATCAAATCTTGCGATAGAAAACCATCAACTCAATGACAGGCTGCGCTCGAATAAGGTTAGAAATGTAGATGATTACCGCCTGAATTCACGAGAGGTTTGTCCCCCACATTCGCTTGTGTTAGACTAAAGACGTGTAAGGAGACCTGCTTTTGAGAATACTTGTCACCAACGACGATGGAATCGCTGCCCGCGGACTCTGGGCGCTGGTTAGGGAGCTGAGAAGAGTCGCCGAGGAGGTGGTTGTAGTAGCACCGGACCGCGACCAGAGCGGCATCGGCACAGCAGTCACCCTGCATCACCCCGTCAGGGTAAGCCCTGTCCCTCCCGAAGCCACCAGAGTCGAGTCATACGCTGTGGAAGGCACCCCTGCCGATACCGTCATCCTGGCGCTGAAGACAATACTCAAAGATAAAAAAGTGGACATGGTCTTCTCTGGCATCAACGAAGGCTCGAATCTGGGTAACGATGTGCTGATATCAGGCACAGTCAGCGCTGCCCTCCAGGGCTATTTCTACGGGCTTCCCTCCGTTGCGGTATCGGTTGCTGCTATCAAGAGAGTACGCTTTGATATCGCCGCCAAGTTCGCCGCCCTGATAGCCGCGCAGTTTGCAGCCAACGATATGCCGCAGAAGTTCCTGCTGAATATAAATCTGCCCAATCTGCCTCTGAACAAGATTAACGGCGTGGAAGTAACACGCCTCGGTGAACGCAGCTATATGGATAATATCAAAGCCGGCCATGACGGGAAAAGGAAGTACTACTGGATTGTGCGCGGCAAACCCGACTGGAAAGAGGTAGAGGGGACAGACATCTGGGCACTGGGGCAGAACAAAATCTCAATCACACCGCTGCAAAGCGACCTGAGCAGTCAGGGGCAGCTTGAACCGTTGGATAGAGCCTTTCCTGCGCTGTTTCAAGGCCTCAAGGAGGGCGACAAGGTTAAGCGGAGCAGAAGAGGATAAACTCTGACGAAACTTCACGTAGGGGCCGACCCATGTGTCTGCCCTTATCTAAACATAGCGTCGGTGCTTGGCCACCGGCTTGTTGTAGGGGCAATTCACGAGTCCTCTCTGCTCTTTCTAGGGCCTCTGAATGCCATTAGTAGTAGCAAAACACCACCAATCAGAAATAATCCCCCGAATACGCTAAACATAAATGCAAGAACTCGTTCCGGGTCAAAACCAAACTTCGCAAAATCCCAGACGGCCAAAAAGATTAAATAAGTACCTATGCCTGTCAGAGAGACCCCGAAAATAACGGCCAAAATTGGGAGGATCTTTCTCTTTGGCATCATATATCTTTTTTACTTAGGCCATTCTATCGAGATATTTACTATTATGCAACTCAGAATAGAAATAAAACAATATCTAAGAAACAGTGCTCCGCCACCGGCCCATTCGTAGGGGCAATTCACAAGTCGCCTCCATTCTTTCTATGCCCTCTGAATGCCATTAGCATTAGCAAAATCCCACCAATCAGAAATAATGCCCCGAATACGCTAAACATAAATGCAAAGAACCGTGCTTGGGCCTCAAAACCCAGATCCGTATAGAGCCAGACGGCCATAAAGATTGAATAACTACCTATGCCTGTCAGACAGACCCCGAAAATAACGGCCAAAATTGTGAGCGCAGCCTCTTTTCTCGACACTGCATATCACCTTATCAGATATTCTATCGCGCTATTTACATTTATGCAAAACGTGGACAAAAGTATTTAAATAAACATTAGAGCACTACCCAAGGGGCACAGCTTGAACCGCTGGGGAAAAAAATTACTGTCCTGTTTCAGTCCTTCCTAGAAAGGATGAAACAGGACAGCCCAGTCAAACGCACTAAGTCAAAGTAACGCGCTTCTTTTAGCCGACGGGGCGCAATCTGCGACTCGCCGCTGCTATATGATTTTCCAGAATAGCACCCTGAGCTGCTGCCAGCTTAGCAACAGGTATTCTAAAGGGACTGCAACTCACAGAATCCACACCGATGCTGTGGAAGAACATTATGGAGCGCGGCTCTCCCCCGTGCTCTCCGCAGACTCCTATGCTCAGGTCTTTTTTCTCCCGCCTCGCCCAGGTGATGGCAGTCTCCATTAGCCTGCCCACGCCCTTCACATCCAGAATCAGGAACGGGTTATCCTGAAGAATACCGGCATCGAGATATGTGGACAGGAATTTCTTCTCCACATCCTCCCTGCTGAATGAGAACACGGCCTGGGTAAGGTCATTCGTGCCGAATGAAAAGAAATCAGCCACCTGGGCCAGCCTGCCCGCCCTCATACAGGCACGCACGGTCTCCATCATCACGCCGAGCTTGAGACCCTTGTCGCCGACCATCTTCTTCACCCAGAGAAGCTCCTGCAGAGTGATTACCTGAGGCACCATGATAGAGACATCAGCCTTAACTTCAGCGCGTGCCTCGGCGATTGCGTCTATCTGCATCTGGTAAATCTCAGGGGAGGTAACAGCCAGCCTCACGCCCCTGTGCCCCAGCATCGGGTTTGTCTCTTCCAGTTCTTTGATTCGCTGTTTCATAACATGGTCTGCCGTCTCAGACGGCAGGAACTCATGAAGGGGCAAGTCGAGGAGACGGATTATAATAGGCATTCCCCCCAGCTCTCTAAAGATGGCAATGAAATCCTCTTTCTGAAGCTTGCGCAAAAGAGTCAAGGCCTCAGCCCTCTGCTCCTTCGTCTCTGCCAGAATGAAACGCCTGATAGCCGCAAGGCGTTCCGGTCCA
>VGNW01000115.1 GCA_016865955.1 Chloroflexota bacterium
GGAAATAGCTGTTGTAATTCAAGCTGTCGGGCAGCTATTGGGTCTTTAGACCGAGCGCTGCCAGTAAAATAGAAATGAATCTGACTTCCAACGGTAAACATCCTGCGCAGAGTAATGAGAAATCCCAGCGCAGACGCCTCGGTATCCCTGACGATGCAAAGCGAATCATTTTATTCGCTGAATCCAGCCACTGGGACCCGAGCTGGATGCATACATCGGAGGAATACTTCGAACGATATGTCTGTGCTAACCTCGACCATGCTCTCAGCGAATTAATCAAGGAACCGCGCCGGGTATATTCTATTGAATGCATGTTCTTTCTCCGCATGTACTGGGAGCGGCGTCCGCAAAACCAGGATACAGTGCGCAAACTGGTCAACGAAGGCAGGCTCCGCCTCACCAGCAGCGGCGTCACTACCGCTGACACCCTTCTGCCCGATGCCGAAGCGATTCTGCGTGACCTGCTGGTCGGGCAGGAGTGGCTCCGTTCGAATGGCATGACTCAAGAACCGTCATTAGCCTACTTTACCGACAGCTTCGGCAATTCTCCGGCTCTGCCATCGCTTCTTAAAGCGGCTGGCTTCAATATGACAGCCTTTACACGCATCGATGGCATGTTAGCCCCCAGCTCATACCACGAGATGCTGTGTCGCCGATTCCCCTTGCCTCAGTCCAGCGCAGCACTGCTGATGAAGGAAAAACGCAGCCTTGATTTCATCTGGCGCGGCGTTGACGGGGCGGAGGTCCTATGCCACTGGAATGCCTTCAACTATAGCCAGGGGGACCTTCTGGCTCACAGGGGAATCACGCGTGTATATATTATCCCGAGCGCGATTTCCGACCGTTCCGACTGGAACGTATCACACAAAATCGAACGGTTCGCAGCCCAACTGTCCCGTTATTCGCGAACACCCTATCTATTCTGCCCCATAGGCGGCGATTTCGTAGGCCCTCTTCCCGACCTGCTGGCTTTGCTGGACCGCTATAACCGCACTCATTACCCCAAGACAGGCATATGGGCAGTCAACGCAGGGCTAGATGATTACCTCGCTCTGGTCGATTGCTACCGCGACCTGCTTCCTGTCGTCGAAATCGACCCCAATCCCTACTGGATGGGCTTTTATACCTCACGCCCCTCGCTCAAGAAGAAATGCCATGAGCTTGTTGACCTTCTATTGCTCGCTGAAAAACTCGCCACTGTGTCTAAGGACACAGGGCGCGATATAAACAAAGCTCTGGCAGAGGCTTGGTGGCATGCCGCTGCATCCAACCACCACGATTACATCACCGGCACAGCGCCCGACCGTGTTGTGCGTATCGAACAGCAGCCGGTGCTCGAAAAAGCAATTATGAATGTCCGTGCCACCATCGATAGTCTAAAACCGGCTATCCCGCAGGCACGGCGCCAGAGTCCCGAGCCGATACCGGCGGCGCTGCCGGAATGGCGTCGCCACGATGGCTTGGTCGAGGTGCGTACACCGCACTATGTCATCGAACTCGCAGAGAATAAAGGGGGCGCGATTGTCCGCGCCTGGCACCCGGAAACGCAAAAGCCTCTGCTTTCGCTATCCAATGACCTCGTGAGCTACCACGACATGGGTGGCTTATGGAGGATGGGGCATGAGTTCTATGGCGGAGCATTCCGGGAGCTTCGTCGTTCATCAGACAGTCATACCCGGCTTGACGTCCGTGAGTGCGAAGGATACCTGGAGATTTCCTGCGACACCCTGTTGGACGGCGAGAATATACGTCGGTTGATGTGGCTCCGCAGTGACTCGCCTGTAATCCGGTTCCGTGTCGATGGTCGAGCTGCGGAACGCCGTACCCTGACCGTACGATTCGCGACCGGCTTATCTCCCGGCAAGCTCATCATGGAAACATCAGGCGGCATCGTGGTCAGGCCGCTGCGGAGAATATACAACCCGACGTTCTGGCCTTTACAGCATTTTGTGCATCTTCAGGACGGTGCCAGCGGCAAAGGCGCTGCGATTTTCCTGGCTATGCCGGGCGCTGTATCGTGTCAGGCGGATGGACGCCTGGAAATAGTCGCGCTGCGGAATGCGACCTGTGAGCGGGCATTCCGCTTTTTGCCGCTCCTGGGATTGCCTGCGGAGGGACACGAGGAGTCCAGCTACTCTTTCGACTACGCCCTCATTTTTACCGATGCCGGTGACTGGCGCGATAATAAGATTCCGCTCACCGCCCGCAAGGTTTTTGAAAATCCCCGGGACACAACTGGCGACGCCGAACTGCGCGAACTTGCTGTGTCTGTAGCAACAACCGGTAGCCCGGAGGTCTTCGTCACCGCGGTTAAACCTGCCTCTCGCGGCGAAGGACTCATAGTGCGCCTCTTTACGCTCACCTCCGTGGGTCTTCCTGTCGACCTCACCCTCAGCGACTTCCGTCCGAAAGCAGCCTTCCTCTGTGATGCGCGAGAGCGCGACCTCGAACCGCTGCAGGTTAAACAACAGAGCGTCCGCCTGACCATGCCCGGCACCATCGCCACCGTAAGAGTACTCCCCTGAACATACCCCGAGCACAAATCCATGCCCGCCCTCGTGCCTATCATCGCCGTAGGGGCGCGGTTGCCGCGCCCATCTTCGAAAACCACTTGTTTTTGACTAGCCATGTGAGTATGATATAGACAATATTCATACTGGAATATTATTGTCTCATACTACAAAATTCCAGCAATTATCCAATAATTCAAGGATTTTAAACGTGTCGTCTCAGAAACCGCAAAGTGCATTCATCACCAATAACGAGAATAAAGTCCTCAAAGAGAGGCTCTCAGAGCTAATAGGCTTCAGCAAAGAGTTGAAATTCCTCGTTGGATTCTTCTATTTTTCAGGAATCAGAGAGTTATACGAATCGATAAAGAGCAACCCGGAAATTATTATTAAAGTTCTCGTTGGCTTAAACGTTGACAAAACAAACTACGGGCTCATTGAGTACGGACACGCTGGCAAGCTGGATGGAAACAAACATCAGGCTAATTTCAGAGAATCTATCGTCAAATCTATCAACTCGGACGAGTTCGACACTCTGGATTTCTATGAGCAGGCGAAGTTCTTTATTCAGGCTATCATTGAAGGTAGGCTGATTATCAGAAAAACCAGAGAGCCCAATCACGCCAAGCTATACTTTTTCAACATCAAAGATGAACACAAAGGACTGAAATCGTGTTGCTTCATTACCGGCAGCAGCAATCTCACTAGAGCTGGATTATCGAAGCAAAACGAGTTCAATGTTGAAATCAGCGACTTCGGCACAAAAGAAGCCGAGGATTACTTTGATAAGCTCTGGGAAATCCCGAATTCAGTCAAAATAACTGAAGATGACGTATTTAAAAAAGCCTTAATAGAAGTTCTAACACAAGCCACTTTACTGGCTGATGTCACCCCCTATGAAGCATTCGCCTTTGTCTTAAAAACCTATCTCGAATTGCACAAACCGACAAATCTAAAAGAGTATGTCTTCCAGCTACTGGAAGCCAAAGGGTATCGCAAATATAAATATCAGGTAGACGCCGTCGCTCAAGCGTTGAGTATAATCGAGCAGAATGGTGGTGTTATCGTCTCCGATGTCGTAGGCTTAGGCAAGAGCATCATTGCCGGGATGGTCGCAAAATGCCTTAACAGGCGCGGCATTATCATTTGCCCGCCGGCTCTTATCGGGGGAATTGACGTAAGGGGCAACAGGACTGGCTGGGAGAAATATAGATACGATTTCGAACTCAATTTCTGGGAGATACGTTCCCTGGGGCTTGAGAGCCTTAGGGCTACTCTCAATCTAGTCCAGAAAGAAAATGATTACGAGGTCATTATTGTTGACGAAGCCCACCGTTTCCGAAATCAGGATACGGAAGCCTACGAAATCCTCAGCAATATCTGTAGGGACAAAATCGTTATTCTGCTTACAGCCACGCCGTTTAATAATACTCCCGCAGATATCTTCTCACTCTTGAAACTTTTCATCGTACCCGGCAAATCAAGCATCACGTTATCACCCAATCTCGACGAAAGGTTCAGACAGTACAATCAGACTTTCAAAAGGCTGTCTAATATCAAAAAGAACTACAACTCATCCGATAGAAAGAAGAGGGACAGCGCCTTAACCGATTACAAAGCCTTATTTGAATCGGACAAGATTGACCTCAAGAAAGTAACCGAGCGAGCCAGATACCTTTCCAAAGATATCCGCAGTGTCATTTCCCAGGTCACCATCCGCAGGAACAGGATTGACCTGAAGAAAGACCCTGAATATTCGAAAGAGATATACGAACTCTCCGAGGTTCAGGACCCGTGTGAAGCCTTCTTTGAATTAACACCTCAGCAGTCGGCATTCTACGACAGGGTAATCAAGGAGTTCTTCGGTGAAGGCGGCAAATTCACCGGTGCCATCTACCGACCATTTGTCTATGAAGCGGGCAAAACGGGGTTGTCCGAGGACAAATTGGGAGAAGAGGAAAACCGCGAAGCCCTAATTCAGAAAAACCTGTATGACTTCATGAGACGGCTCTTGGTCAAGCGATTCGAGAGCTCATTTGGAGCGTTCCGGCAGAGCATTGAGAACTTCAAATCTATAACAGAGAAGGTGCAGAAATTCATTTCAAATAGTGGCGGGAAATTCATCTTAGACCGTAAACTGATTGACAAAATATACGAGTATGATGAAGACGAGATTGAGGAAGGGTTAAAAGAGTTCGAGCAAAGGCTCACCTCTGGGAATTACCCCAAACACTATAAAGTTTATAACGTGAATGAATTTGCCGAGAAAGATAAGTTCTCGGCTGACATACAAGAAGACTTGAAACTATTCGAACACATCCTTGAAGAGCTTGACCGCCTGAAGCTGGTGGATAATGACCCCAAGCTGAAGAGCCTATCCACGAATTTAGCCCAGATAATGAGTAAGAAGGATAAATCAAGAGAGCCATCGAGAAAGGTGGTTATCTTCTCTGAGTACATAGACACCGTGAAGTATGTGGAGGATTATCTAGAGAAATACTTCCCGGGACAGCTTATTAGCGTTAAAGGCGACTTCGGCAAGAGCAAAGTAATGGAGATACTCAGCAATTTTGATACGACTTACCCGAACAAGAGTGATAAATACAAGATACTCATCGCCACCGATAAGATGTCGGAAGGATTCAACTTAAACCGCGCTGGTGCAGTTATCAACCTAGATATCCCCTGGAATCCCACGCGCGTAGTTCAGCGTGTGGGTAGAATAAACCGCATCAGTAAGAAAGTCTTTGACAACCTGTACATCTATAACTTTTTCCCCACCGAAAAAGGCGCTGAATATGTTAAGAGCCGCCAGATTGCCCGGGAGAAGATGTTCCTGATTCATAACACGCTCGGCGAGGACGCCAAGATATTCGAACCGGAAGAGGAACCCACCGCAGCCAAGCTGTTTGAGAAGATTCAGGAGAATCCTGATAATCTTGAGCAGGAGAGCTTCCAGACCGGTATCCGCAGAATGTATGCTGACATTGACCAAACGGTGAAGCAGAAAATCAGCACCCTTCCCTCACGAATAAAAGTTGCCAAGAAATACGACAAATACGCGCTCGCCGTCTTCATCAAAAAGGGTCTTGGGCTGTTCATACGCAATGTATCGGGTGCTGATAATGAACCGGTTGAAATGCTCTTTGAAGAAACGTTGCCCTTAATACAGTGCGAGAAGGACGAGAAGCCGTTGCCGCTCAGCGACAAATTCTGGGACAACTACTCGAAGGTCAAAGAACTCAGGGAGAAGACGAGCATTCCTTCCAGTGAACTGAGTCTGGAGAAGAAAGCCCATAAAAATATAAAGACTCTGCTTGCTGATAAGTCGGGCAACTATGTCGAATTTCACCGCCTCCTCTTGAATCTCATTGAGGACATCGAGGACTACAAGACATTGTCCGATTACACTTTAAGGCGTATCACTAATTTAGACACCATTGACGTTTCCCCCGTAAATAGTGCCACAGAGAATTAGAGTTCTCCGCTAAAATATGTATCAAAGGAGGGCTCGAGAGAAATGGCACGCAAGAGGTACACAGAGGAGCAGATCATAGCAGTGCTAAAAGAGGGAGAGGCAGGGGCTGTGGTGGGGGACCTCTGCCGACGGTATGGCATAAGCAATGCCACTTACTACAACTGGAAGGCTAAGTACGCCGGGATGACCGTCAGCGACCTACGGCGGCTGAAGAGCCTGGAGGCAGAGAACCGGCGTCTCAAACAGATAGTAGCCGAGCAGACGCTGGACAACATGGCGCTCAAGGAACTATTGGCAAAAAACTTCTAAGGCCCGAGACACGGCGACAGGCGGTTTCCCACGCCATAGTCAGTCTTGGGCTGAGTACGAGGAAGGCATGCTGTCTGGTAGGGATGAGCCGAACGGTTTATAGATATCGGACGCAACGGAAAGACGATACAGCATTGCGCCGGAGGCTGCGGGAGCTGGCACAGCAGCGGCGGCGGTTCGGCAGCCCCAGATTACACACCCTGCTTCGCCGCGAAGGATTGGTGATTAACCACAAACGTACAGAGCGCGTTTATCGGGAGGAGGGATTGGCACTAAGACGTAAAAGGCGGCGCAAAGTTGCTGCTGGGAACCGTGTAACTATGCCAGCTCCGGAGCGTCCTAATCAGAAATGGTCTATGGACTTTGTTACTGATAGTATTGTCACCGGCAGGCGCTTCCGTGCTCTGACAATAGTGGATGACTACTCCCGGGAATGCCCTGCCATTGAAGTCGATACTTCTCTGGGTGGTGCCAGGGTGGTGAGCCTGCTGGACAGACTGGCTGAGACCAGGGATTTGCCCGAGATTATTACTATGGACAACGGGCCTGAATTTGCCAGCAGAGCTTTAGATGAATGGGCTTATCGAAGAGGTATCAAGCTTGATTTCATCAGACCCGGCAAACCTGTGGAGAATGCTTTTGCTGAGAGCTTCATTGGCAGGTTACGCGACGAGTGCTTGAATGACAACTGGTTTGTTAGCTTGAAACATGCGCGGGAGGTTATCGAATCCTGGCGGAAGGACTATAATATGGTCAGACCACATAGTTCCCTTGGTGGGCTGCCCCCACAGGAATTCCTGGCAAGAGACGGCAGACTCTAATTAACGCTGGTACTAATAAAGGGGTAAGGTCA
>VGNW01000116.1 GCA_016865955.1 Chloroflexota bacterium
GCTCCGCTGCGTGACCTGTCTGCATCCCCACAGGTATGCCCAGCTCGCTGCATTTGGCGTAGCAGGGATACAGCCTTCTGTCGTTGAGGGGTAAGCCGAAGGTCAGGGAGTGGAAGTAGCAGTATTTCGCCCCGTATTCCTTGACCCCCCTCTCCATCTCCTCGAGGCTTTCCTCGATTCGATAGGGGTTGTAGCCCACCACGGGTATCAGCCGGTCGGGGTAGTCCTTGATGTGTTCGTAGACCTCGTCGATGGTATAGTTCCAGATGAGCTTTTTGTCCCAGTGAGACCACATCCTGATGGCGGGAATGAATATCTTATCGTAGCCCTCAATATCCATAATCGCCACGAATTCATCAGTGGAGGGGATGGGGACGGGTAAACGCGGCGCGGGCTTCTTCAAGGTGTCGGTGAGAATATTTCGGGGAAACTCCGAGCCGGGGCCCGTGTGCGACCTCATCATGGTGGCTGCCAGTATCTGGAACTCCCTGCCGTCCCAGGCATGGGGATTCCAGAAGGGGTAGTTCATTATATCTATGGGTCTGATGTCTTCCACGCCTTACTTTTCTCCTTTTTCCAGGTTCTGGAAGAATGTATCTATACCATGCTGAAGCCGCCGCTGACGCTCATGGTCTGACCGGTGATGAAGGCGGCTGCATCGGATGCCAAAAATACTGCTGCGTTGGCAGTATCCTCGGGCTTGCCCATTCTGCCCAGAGGATACTGGCTGATTATTCTCTCCTTGGTCTCGGCGGGTATCATTGCGGTGGTTACATCTCCAGCCCACATGCTGTCCTTGCCTGCCGTGCCGGCTACCTCGGGGATAGTGGCACCCGGGCAGATGGTATTGACATTGATATTGAATCTGCCCGTCTCCTTGGCTATGGCTTTGGAGAAGGCGATAACTGCGCCCTTGGTGCCGGAGTAAACAGCCTCTCTGGGTTCGCCCACGCGACCGGAATCGGAGGCGATATTGACAATCTTGCCCGCCTTTTTCTCGACGAAGTGGTCGAGAACAGCTCTGGTGCAGTAGACGACGCCGAAGTAGTTAATCCTGATCTCTTTGTCGTACTCCTCTACGGGTTTCTTCAGGAAAAGCTTATTGGAGACAAAACCGGCGTTGTTGACCAGGACATCGACTCCGCCGAACTTGGCGATAGTCTGCTTGACCATCGCCTGCACGGATTCCCAGCTTGTGACATCTGTCTTGATGCCGATGGCTTTGCCGCCCAGGGCGCTGGCTTCCTTAGCCACCTTCTTGCCCTGCTCTTCATCGATGTCGGCGATGACCACATTGCACTTCTCTTTAGCGAAGGCGAATGTGATGGCGCGACCGATGTTGGAGCCTCCGCCGGTGACGATCACCGTCTTGCCTGCCAGACCTAGTTCCATTTAGTTGTCCTCCTAGTGTTTCTAAATTTTTAACAAAGCTAAGAACATTGCAAACTTAAAGGCCGTGCACCTGCTGTCGAACCTCACCCGCCGGCTTATCACTGACACCGGCTCCCACCAGGTGAACCTGCGGCACCCAGAATTTACTATTTACCGCTGCTTCCTTCCGGACCTGACGGGGTTCATAGCTTTCTGCCGCGCAGGACCCGATGTTCACTACCGATGAACAGAAGACAGTCCCGGAAAGCGCAGGGCCTCGAGCAGGGATTCAACCCCGCTATAGCGGATTGCGGGTACAGGGCACCGCTGTCTCCCCGTCTAGCACGACCTCGACAAGATATTACAATAGGGGCTAGTAGGAGTCAAGCTGATTAAGGCTGTCGGTGGTCAGCAGTCAGCCTTATTTGGAACACTGATAACTGAAAGCTGATTGCTAAACCCTGCTGGCTATCAGCTCTCCCATCTCGCGTGTGCCGACCTTATTCATGCCCTCGCTCATGATGTCGTAAGTGCGGTAGCCCTGCTCCAGCACGGTTACCACCGCTTTTTCGATGGAGTCGGCTTCCGAGGGCAGATTGAGGGAGTAACGCAACATCATGGCGGCGCTCAGTATGGTGGCGATGGGGTTTGCCATGTTCTGTCCGGCGCGTTTGGGAGAGCTGCCGTGGATGGGTTCGTACAAACCAAATATCGCAGTACTTTTTCTGGGAATACCGGCGAGGCTGGCGGAGGGCAGCATGCCCATAGAGCCTGCCAGCATCGAAGCTTCGTCGGTCAGTATATCGCCGAAGGTGTTCTCGGTAACGATAACATCGAACTCCGTGGGGCGCTGGATGAAGCGCATCGAGCAGGAATCGACCAACTGGTGGTCGAACTGGATATCCGGGTACTCCGCAGATATTTCAGTGGCAATCTGACGCCACAGTCGCGAGGTCTCCAGCACATTCGCCTTGTCCACTGAGGTGAGCTTCTTGCGGCGCTGCCGCGCCAGCTCGAATCCGACGCGTACGATACGCTCTATCTCTTTTTCTGAATATTTCATGGTATCTACAGCTTGCCTGCCGCCGGCGGTCTGCCAGCGGCGTTTGGGCTTGCCGAAGTAGAGTCCGCCGGTAAGCTCGCGTACCACCACGAGGTCGACGCCGCGCACAACCTCGGGCTTGAGGTTGGTGGAGTCAACCAGCATGGGCAGCATCTTCACCGGGCGCAGGTTGGCGAACAGTTTCAGCCCTTTGCGCAGGGCGAGCAGACCGTCCTCGGGTCTCACCTTGCCCAGAGGGTTGTCGTACTTAGGGTCTCCCACCGCTCCCAGCAATACGGCGTTACAGCGTTTACACATTTTCAGTGTATCTTCGGTCAAGGCGACGCCGTGCCTGTCTATGGATATGGCTCCGATATCTCCGTGCTTGAAGACGAACTCATGATTGAAGGGGCGTCCAATGGCTTGCAGAACTTTCACTGCCTCTGCCACGACCTCGGGTCCGATGCCGTCTCCAGGCAGGACGGCTATATCGTATTTCATCAGTGGCTCCTTTAGCCCCCCGTTCGCCCTGAGCTTGTCGAAGGGTCGAGCGGGCCGTTCATGGTTCGACAGGCCTGTCCTGAGCGAAGCCGAAGGGCTCACCACGAACGGAAATGGTTATCTGGCTTTCCTTTTCATACCTGCTGCTATTTTGCGTTTGGTGTACTCAATCAGCCCGCCAGCTTTGATAAGCTGCAGCATGAAATCAGGGAATGGCTTCGCTTTGAAGCTGAGGTTTCTCGTAACGTTGGTAATCTTTCCGGTGTCGAGGTCGACTTCAAGCGTATCATCGGCTTCAGTATTTTTCACAGCCTCTTCGCATTCCAGAATGGGCAAGCCTGTATTGAGCGCATTTCTGTAGAAGATGCGGGCGAAGCTGCTGGCGATGACGCAGCTCACCCCTGCGGCTTTGATAGCGAGAGGTGCGTGTTCCCGCGACGAGCCGCAGCCGAAGTTGCTGCCCGCGACGATGATATCTCCCGGCTTGACCTTCTTGACGAAGTCACAGTCAATATCCTCCATGCAGTGCTGCGCCAGCTCAGCGGGCTCGTACACATTCAGATACCGCGCCGGTATAATGACATCCGTATTCACATCCGCGCCGTATTTATGTACTTTACCGCGAAGCTTCAATTTATTTACCTCGATTTTCTGAATTTATCAGCAATCGTTTCTATTTTTGCTCCATCCATAAACGAAAGATTATTCTTAATAGCGTGGTTTTCAATTTTTTCGCAAATCTTCTCAATGGCGTTTTCTGTGAATTTGCCAGAAATCACTATTAGAAGTCTCGAGATTCTTTCCTTGCGCTTTGTGTACAGGTCATAGAAAGGTACTTTGAAAGCATCGTCAACTTGCGAGATTATAGAATCAATATCTGAGTTTGCAGCACCAGAAATATCCCCATGTTTTACTTGGGCTCCCCAAAATTCAAAATCGTCTAATTCGGTCCTTTTAGAAAAGATAATGTCCTTCCCGAATTCTCTTTTCCCATGATTGTATCTGACATTCGAAAAGCCTAATTTTCTCAAGAGAGGTATGACAACTTTAAGAGCGAAATCTTGCTCATCTTGAGTTTCCTTAACATTCTTAAAGGGAGCCCCGAGTTTTAAGTCTACTGAACCGTGAATTTCTTTAAACAGATCTTCTGCAGAAGTTATTATGCTATCAAAAGTGCTTGCTTCTATCTCGGTAGAACAAGTCAGGGTGATATAGTCACCATCATCATCATAGGACTCTAATTTGAGATCGCCGACCTCATTTTCGTGTTCCGTGATTATGTCTCTTGTAGTTTCCATATAGAGCTGAAATCCAACATCGCCGTCCCAATACTTTCGTCTGCCTGAATAATCAAAACGAACATGGGCTTTATTATCTGAGATCTTTGATATTGTAATAGGGCAGGTGTCTAGGAAGATTATATCGTCTTCAGCTCTTTCACAAATTTCAAATGAAACGTCTTTTGGCATTTCGCTGAAACTAACCCCTTTTAACAAGCTTTTGGGGACAGTGAAAACCTCGCCATCGTCAGAATCTAATTCTTCGCCGTTTATCAATATCTGTTCAACAAAATTATCTTTATCTCTTACAACTTTAATAGTCATAACTTTTCTACTTGTTTTATTTTGGTGTCGCAATATGCCCATTTCTCGAACGATTGCGATGAGATTGCTTCGTCCGCACTTGGCGGGCTCGCAATGACATCCTTATTTAACTACCTCCTCCGGCCCTGCAATCTTACCCAGCACGGCGCTGGCGGCGGCGACGGCAGGGTTGGCAAGGTAGACCTCCGAGTCCTTGCTGCCCATCCGACCAACAAAGTTGCGGTTGGTGGTGGAGACGCAGCGCTCTCCCGCAGCGAGCACCCCCATGTAGCCGCCGAGACAGGGCCCGCAGGTGGGCGTGCTCACCACCGCGCCTGCCTCCAGGAACAGCTTTATCAAGCCCCGGCGCAGTGCCTGCATATATACTTCTCTTGAACCGGGGATGATAATGCAGCGTACGCGCTTGTGTACCTTCCTGCCTTTGAGCACTTTAGCAGCGATAATCAAGTCCTCCAGACGTCCGTTGGTGCAACTACCGATGACTGCCTGGTCTATCTCGACCTTGCCCACTTTGCTTATCGGTCTGGCGTTCGAAGGCTTGTGGGGGAAGGCTACCTGTGGCTCTATCTTCGAGACGTCGTATTCTATGACCTTGGAATATTGTGCGTTTTTGTCGGACTCATAGACTTTATAGGGTCGTTTCGCCCTCGACTTTACATAATCTAAGGTCTTATCATCGACAGGGAAGATGCCTGCCTTGGCTCCGGCTTCGATAGCCATGTTAGCCATGGTAAAGCGGCTGTCCATGGAGAGGCTGCTTATGGCATCTCCGCTGAACTCCATAGCGGCGTAGGTGGCTCCATCCACGCCGATATCGCCAATAGTGTAGAGTATCAGGTCTTTGCCGCTGACCCATTTGAGCAGCTTGCCGTGATAGACAAACCTGACGGTAGGGGGCACCTTCATCCATATTTCACCCGTAGCCATGGCGGCAGCGATATCGGTGGAGCCCATGCCGGTGGCGAAGGCTCCCAGCGCGCCGTAGGTGCAGGTATGGGAGTCGGCGCCGATGACCACGTCGCCGGGCAGCACCAGACCCTTCTCTGGAAGTAAAACGTGCTCTATGCCCATCTCGCCGACCTCGAAATAGACGAGCTTCTGCTCCAGAGCGAAATCGCGCATTATCTTGGCTTGCTCGGCGGAGGCGATGTCCTTATTGGGCACGAAATGGTCGGGCACCATGACCACCTTTTTGGGGTCGAACACCTTTTTGACACCGATGCGGCGGAACTCTTTGACAGCCAGAGGCGCGGTGATATCGTTGGACAATACGAGGTCAACCCTGACGTTTATCAGGTCGCCGGGGCTGACCTTTCTCTTGCCGCAGTGTGCGGCGAGTATTTTCTCCGCAAGTGTCATTTAAATCTCCGATTGACTAAGAGGGCGCGGTCAACGCGCCCCTATAAAGCCGATTGCTGACCGCTGAAAGCTGAAATTCATGCCCTTTTCATGGCTGCCAGGAGGCGGTTGAGGGCGTTCATGTATGCCTTGGCTGAAGCAACGATGATGTCCGTGGCAGCACCGCGTCCAGTGTAAGTCCTGCCTCCGCTCTCTATCCGTATCGTCACCTCGCCCATAGCGTCAATGCCGGCGGTAACGGATTTGACGCTGAACTCAATGAGATTGTTGGGCACACCCACCAGGCGGTTTATCGCCTTGTAAATAGCATCGACCGGTCCTGTGCCCAGAGCGGCATCGGCTATAATGCGACCATCAGGGCCCACAAGTTTGACTGAAGCAGTAGGCACGAGATGTTCTCCGCACGAGACCTGCACATGCTCCAGATGGTAGGTCTCGGAGAAGGTGCGCATCTCCTCGGCAACCAGCGCTTCGATATCGCGGTCGGAGATCTCCTTTTTCTTGTCTGCCAGCTCTTTGAAGGCGGTGAAGGCGCGGCTGAACTCCTCTTCGTTGAGGTTGTAGCCCAGCTCTATAAGCCTGGCGCGGAACGCGTGCCGTCCGCTCAGCTTGCCCAGAGTTAGCGTTGTGCCGCTCAATCCTATGTCTCTGGGGTCCATGATTTCGTAGGTGGTTCTCTCCTTTAGCATGCCGTCCTGATGGATGCCTGACTCATGTCGGAAGGCGTTCGCGCCAACGATGGCTTTATTAGGCTGTACCGACATACCGGTGAGTTCGCTGACCAGTCTGCTTGCCTTGTGAATTTGAGTCGTATCTATATTAGTAGTGAACTTCAACAGGTCTTTTCTTGTACGCAGCGCCATCACTATCTCTTCCATGGAAGCGTTGCCGGCGCGCTCCCCGATGCCGTTGATAGTGCACTCAATCTGGCGCACGCCGCAATCGAGAACTGCCAGGCTGTTGGCTACGGCTAAACCGAGGTCGTTATGGCAGTGCACGCTGACCACAGCCTTATGGATGTTGGGCACTGTCTTGAATATGCCCTCAATGAGGGCGCAGAACTCTTTGGGTATGGTATAGCCAACAGTATCGGGTATATTCACGGTGGTTGCCCCGGCAGCGATGGTCGCTTCCAGTATCTGGTACAGGAAAACGGGGTCGGTGCGCGTGGCATCCATAGGTGAGAACTCAACGTCCGCAAGATACT